>JBDHTV010000044.1:0-10938 GCA_039808825.1 Bdellovibrionales bacterium
TGGGTTCACCATTTGCTGGTACAGGCGGCGGTGCCGAACATGCTGACAAGGGCATTGCGGTCGGCATAGGTCAGGATATCGTCGAACTTCTCGCCGCGCTCGACCTGATAAAACTGATTGTCGGGTACGCGGCATTTGTCGTTGCAGAGTTCAAGATTGCTTGGGGTGGCGCAGGCGGCGTCGGCGGGGAAAGACTGCCGCGTATTGCGGCACGGATTGCCGCTCACGGTCGGCGCGGGCAGATAGGCGCCGTAGCCGTTGGCGCCGTGGCTTACGAACAGCACGGCGACCGGCATTTGCGTATTCTGGTCGGCGAGCCAGTAATTGACTTGTGTGCGCGTGGCGTTCGCGAGCGGCATATGGCAGAGCTTGACATCGTTCGCGGCGCAGCCCGGTGTTGCTGCGGCCAGTTCGGCAGCGCTGCAGGGCTGCGCCAGTGCGGTATCGATATGCATGGTGATCCAGCGGCCCCAGCCGTCGCGAGCGGTGCTCTGATCGATGCCGAGCGCGGCGAATGGCGCGATGCCGTCGGCGCTCGCGCAGACGCCGCAGGCGCTGTTGCCCGGCGTACCGACCTTGCCGCGCTCGACACTGCCGATCTTGTTGCCGGGCGTGGGGCAGGGCAGGCAACCATTGGCCAACGCATAAGCCGCCGTGGCGCGCAACAGACTCTGCATGTTGGTCTGCGTCGCGCTCAGACGGCCGCTGCGCTGGATATCAAGCAGGGCGGGCAGCAGCGCGGTCAAGATCAGCCCGGCGATGACGACGACAACCGCCATCTCGACGAGCGTGAAGCCCGCGTTGCCTTGCCGCTTAGAGCGGCGTGCAGAGCACATAGCTCTTGGCCGCGTCATAGGCCGTGGCCGTCACCGCGCCGGTCACGCTTTCGCCGCCCTTGATATTGCCCTTGTCTGGCAAACCGTCGTCGAGCTGCTGGTCGATGGCAATCGCGGCCGCGCCGCTGATATGGTTGAGGCACAGCACATTAGTGCCGACGGCGAGGCCGCCGCTGAAAGCGCCGTCCTGTACTGCGAAGGCGCCGCCGAAGGCATTGCCCGGTGGGTTGGCGCTGGTGCCATCGCCTTTGATCAGGTTGGCGGCGCGCAGCGCGTTCCAGAACAGGCGGCTCTCCTTGCTGGCGTCGGCAGCACCGTCGGCCACGGCGAAGCCATCACCGCTCAGGCCAATGGCGCCGTTGCCGTTGCCGTTATCGGCCACGTTGCTAAAGCGGTTTTTCTGCTGGGCATCGTCGCCGGGCAGCGCGCCGTAATTCTGGTTATAGCTCTGCGCCGCGGCCTGGTAGGATTTGATCGTCTGGATGGTGTTGGTGATCTTGCCGTTCTGCGTCACCTGCTGGGCCGTGAGCACGGCGGCGATGATGAGGCCGATAATGACGAGCACGACCGCGATTTCGACCAGCGTAAAGCCTGCCTGCTTCTGTTGTTTGCCAAGCCGCATAGGTTATCCTTTGATTTTGTTGAGGTTGTGTCGGGAAGGAATTGCGGTTGCATGATTCCACTACACACCGGTGTCTGCAACCTGGGTTTGCATTGTTCTGGACTAACACACAGGCTTATCCACAGCTTGTTGCGCCGCGACGTGGCGACGGGTTTGGCGTGCCGTCACGTTAACAGCAGAGTAAGCGGGAGCGGGAATGCGGATGTCGGGGCGTCTGACTGGTTTATGGCTGATGTTGCTGCTGTCGGGGTGCGCGGGCGCACCCGGGGATGGTATGGCACTCGTGCGCGCGACGCTTGATGTTCAAGGCGCCACGCGCGCCTACTATCTCTATGTGCCGGAGCGCGTGCGCCACAGCGCGGACAAGGTTCCGCTTGTCGTCAGCCTGCATGGCGGCGGCGGCAACGGCGAATATCAGGCCATGATGACCGGCTTTTCGGCCAAGGCGGAGCAGGAAGGTTTCATTGTCGTTTATCCGGACGGTACCGGCTTTTTCGACAGGATGCTGTTGACCTGGAACAGCGGCCATTGTTGCGCCTATGCCATGCGCAACCGGGTGGATGATATTGGTTTCATCCAGGCGTTAATCGATCATCTCGTGCAGGAGCTACCGGTTGACCCGCATCGCGTTTACGCGACCGGCCTCTCGAACGGCGGGATGATGGCGCATGCTCTCGGCATCGCCATGCCGGACAAGATCGCGGCCGTTGCGCCGGTCATCAGCAGCCTGTTCGGCGACGAGCCGCCGCCGCGCTTGCCGGTGCCCGCCATCATCATCAATGGCGGCATTGACCATATCGTGCAGCCGCAAGGCGGGAAGATCGGCGTCAAGAAAAGTGATGCCGCCGACGCGCCGACCAAGCCGATTGCCGAACAAGGCCGCTTCTGGGCCGCCGCGAATGGCTGCCGCGCGGCTCCGCATGAAGAGCAGGTCAGTGCGCAGGTCGTGCGCTGGCGCTATGACTGCCCACCGGGGCGGGAGGTCGAGCGTTATGTCGTTGCCGACAATGGCCATGCCTGGCCCGGCGGCAAGGCCGGTCGGCAGCAGGCCGATCAGCCGAGCCAGAGTTTCGACGCAACCACGGCGATCTGGAACTTTTTCAAGACCAAGCGGCGCTAAGACGGCGCCGTTACGGCTGGGCTTTGCTGCGCAAAGTGAAGCGGCCGTTATTATATTTGAGGCCGGCTTTGTCAGTGCTGGTGCCAACTTGTGCTGCGGTCAGCGGCACAGGGGTGGGTTCAGCGGGCGGGGTTTCTGCCGTAGGGGCGCTGACAGGGGTGGGTGGCGGAATCAACGGGCGCGGGTCGTTATTGAATTTGTGATAGAGGTCGGCGTCGGCGCCATCGGGTGCGGCCTGGTCGGTGATGGTGGCGCGCAGCAGGATGACGAGCTCGCTCACCGTGCCGTTATTGTCGCGGGCGCGTGCCAGATTGCCGATGAGTGGCACTTCGTCGAACGGCGGCACGCCTTTGTCATTATTGATCGAGCTGTCCTGCATCAGCCCGCCCATCACGCCGACTTCGCCCGAGCGCATGCGCAGGATGCTGTCCATTTCGCGGACCGCGAGCACGGGAATTTTGGAGTCGACCGGAACGGCGATATTGTTCTGGGCGGCATTGAGCCCGATGGACGGATCGCTGACCCGGTCAACCACGCGCGAGATGGTGGGGCGCAGATTGAGCGTCACTTCCTGTGTTTCGGGATTGATGACGGGTTGCACCGTCATGACGAGGCCGACCGGCACGGTGCGCGGCGTGCTGGTGAAGACGGGCGTACCGGAGACCGGCACGCCGCCGGTCGTGATCGTCGTCGGGAACTGGGCAGAAGTGGTGAAGTAAACCTCGTTGCGCGCCACTTTCATGACCGCCGTCTGGTTGTTGAGCACGGTCAGGCGCGGCGAGGACAGGATGCGCGTCGCGCCGAACTCACGCACGAGATTCAGAATAGCGGAGAAGTCGCCGCCATTATAGCTTGCCGTAAAGACGCCGTCGGTTGCCGTCGCGGCGCTGACGAAGGGCGCGCCGGCTGCGGCGGGGCCAAAGCGCGCCGCCATGTTGAAGCCCTTGTCGAACAAGGTGCGCCAGTTGATCCCGGCACGATACTGGTCGTCGAGCTCGACCTCGACGATGCGCGCCTCGATCAATACCTGCGAGCGGGCCAGGCGTTCGGCCTTGCGGATGAAGCTTTCGACCGCGCGTTGTTGCCGCGTGCTGGCATAGACGGTGATGAGCCCGGCCTGGCGATTGACGCTGAAATTGCTGCCGGTCGCGGCCTCCTTGCTGACGGGCGCGGTGGCGCTTTGCGCGAGAATGCTGGCGAGATTTTTCTCGAGCTCGCCCCAGAAATCGGCGTCTGCAGTGCCGCGCACCTTCGCGGTCGAATTATTGTCGCCGTTATTCGTGCCGTTGCCGCGATTGCCGCCGCCGTTGCTGCCGTTGCCGATATCGGCGTCGAAGACATTGGTAGCAAGCGCCACCTCGCTCTCGGTCTTACGGCTCAGATTGAGATAATCAATCTGGTATTCCTGCGTATAAGGCTCGTCGAGCAGGACGCGCAGCGTGTTGCCGTCGAGCGTGTAACGCAGGCCCGCCATGTTGCAGATCCGCTCCAGCACCGATTTGAGCGGCTGGTCCTCGGCCGAGAAAATCACGCCGCCTTTGACGCGCGGATCAAGCTCAAGCCCGACATGGGCTTTGCGCGCCAGTTCGATCAACACATCGCGCAGCGGCACGGCATCGGTGACGCTCAGCGTCACCAGAGTCGCATCTTGCGCCGGCAAGGCCGGAGCGGCCAAAGTCGGCACCAGATCCGGGATGGGCGGGCCGTCATCCGGCTTCGCTTGATATTCAGGCGCAACCGGACGTTCACGCAGCGCGCGGTAATCGGCGCGCGAAAGATTGCCCGCCGGGTCGATCTTGTCCTCACGCGGCGTCGCGCAGGCGCCGAGCAAAGAAAGGGCAGCGAGCAGTGAGAAGGAAATGCGGCGCACGATGTCTGGGAAAAGCAGCGAATGAAGATATTGAAGTTTGCATAAGCAATCGCGCTTGTCAAAAAATCAATCATTCCAAAGCACTGGCCAAAGCCCTGGATTGTGACGGCGACGAATTTGCTTGGCGCGATTGGAGGCTTTCGCCATAATCCGGACCATCAGGCTTGAGCCGTTTGTTTCACTTTCCGGATTGTTCTTAATGTCTTTGCCGCCGATTTGGATCGTCGCCTTTGAATTCATGCCTTTCCCGGGCGGGCAGGCGACCTATGCCTATGAGATGGCGCGTGCTTTTTGCGCGCTTGGCCATCCGGTCACGGTCGTCGTGCCCGCTTACCCAAACGCTGACCCGGCGCAGGACAAGGCTGAGCCGTTCCATCTCGAACGCGTGCTGACCCATCAGAAGCTCAACCATACGACCTTGCTTGCGGTGATGCGCGCGCTCAGCGCCGTGCCGCCCGAGGGCATCGTGCTGGCCTGCGATATTCGCTCCGGCATCACCACGGGGATCGTTCGGCTTTATCGCCGCTTTCGTAAAATCGTCATGTATCATGGCGGCGAGATTATCCGTGCCGACTACAGCCGCTTTGCCTGGATCGGCAACTGGGTGGCGTCGTGGGGCGCCGCCAAGCTGCTTGGCAACTCCAACTTCAGCGCCGGGCTCGTGACCAAGCATCTCGGACGGCCCTGTCTCGGAGTGCCGCTGGGGGTCGCGGAATATTGGCTCGCGCCGCCGCAGCCCGCAACGTTCGAAAGCCCGGTCCTCGCGGCCTTGCCGACCGACGTGCCGTGGGTCTCGACCGTCGCGCGTGTCGCGCGGCGCAAGGGGCACCTTGGCACCATCCAGGCCTTGCGCGCGGCGCAAGCAGCCGGGCCACTGCCGTTCCTCTATGTCATCGCGGGCAAGGTCATCGATCAAGCTTACTTCGCCGAGCTTGAGGAGGAAATGCGCGCCATGAACGGCAAGGTCGTCTATGCCGGGCAGATCAGCCAGAACGATGTCCGTCTGCTGTATGCGCGCAGCACCTTGTTCATGCTCGCCGCGACCTATGAAAAGGGCGACATCGAGGGCTTCGGTCTCGTCATTACCGAAAGCGGCGGGCAGGGCTGTCCCGCCATTTCAACGCGCGTCGGTGGTATTGCCGATGCCGTTATCGACGGCAAGACCGGGCTGCTTTATGAAGAGAACGATATCGGCGGCATGGCGCAAGGTATCCGCAAGATCCTGACCGACAAGCCCTATCGCGACCAGCTCGGGCAGGCGGCGAAGGCTTATGCCGCTTCGCTGACCTGGGAGCGTAACGCCAAGCTGACGCTCGAAGGCGTGCTGAAAAGCGCCGCCTTCGCCTTTGTGCCGCTGCTGCAGGTGCTTTGATTTTTTAGCGGTCCGGCTTTGGCCAGAGCAGCGCGCGGCGCTGCAGGCGGCGTGTGCCCGGATGAAGCGGGTGGCAGTCCTCCTCAGGCTGGCTGGGGCGCAGCGGCCGCAGTACGATGAGGCCGATTTCCTGTTCGGGTATGCTGGGCCTGGGGCTCCGGGCGGCAAGGCTGTCATAAGCATCGCCGGTATAAGCGTCGGGGCGGATGATTTTCGGGGACACGGGGGTGGGCCGGAAGGTGGCGCAGACGCCGCCTGTATAACAGCGCGCCGCGCCGCTGTCAGCAATATTCCGGGCCGAGGAAGATGAGGCCGTGCGGCGGCGCTGTGGGGCCGCCGGCGCGGCGGTCCGCGGCCTTGAAGGCGGCGGCGAAATCGGCGATCGACCATTGCTCCAGCCCGACCAGGCTCAAGGTGCCGACCATATTGCGCACCTGATGATAGAGAAAAGACCGTGCCGTGGTTTCGAACACGACCAACTCGCCCTGCTGCGTGATGCTGAGCGCGTCGAGCGTTTTGACCGGCGAATTGGACTGGCAATGCTGGGCGCGGAAAGTCGAGAAATCATGCTGGCCGCGCAGCAGCTGCGCGGCTTCGTGCATCGCGGCGCAATTGAGCGGCTTCATGATGTGCCAGCTCGTCGCGGCCTCCAGCACTGGCGGGGCGCGGCGGTTGCAAACGCGGTAACGATAGCGGCGGCGCGTGGCGCTGAAGCGGGCATGGAAGTCGTCGCCGACCATTTCGGCCTTGAGCACCGCGACCGGATGCGGGCGGACATGGGCGTTGATCGCGTCGCGCATGGTCTTTTCGGTCATGGCGTCGTCGGCAATATCGCAATGCGCGACCTGACCGATCGCATGCACGCCCGCATCGGTGCGGCCCGCGACATGCAGCGTCACCGTTGCGCCGGTGAATTGCGCGATGGCCTGCTCGAGCACACCTTGCACCGTGGTAACACCGGCTTCCTGCCGCTGCCAGCCGGCGAAGGCGCCGCCGTCATATTCGAGCGTGAGCTTGAAACGTTTAGCCATTCTGCATGACCGCGCCGGGTTGCAGGCGCAAACCGTTGAGCCAGTCCGCACCGCTGATGGCTCCCTTGCCCGGGCGTTGCACGCGCAGCAAGCGCAAGGCCCCCGTGCCGCAGGCGATGGTGGCCTGCGTATCGAGCAGCGTGCCGGGCGCGCCGCTGCCGTTCGCCGTTTCGGCGGCGAGCAGCTTGATCGTCTCATCGCCATAGCGGAAATAGCAGCCGGGCCAGGGCTGCAAGCCGCGTACTTGCCGCGCCAGCGTTTCAGCCGTCAGCGACCAGTCGAGCGCGCCTTCGTTTTTCTGCAGCTTGTGGGCATAGGTCACGCCGGTTTCGGGCTGCGGTTCGGGCATGATGGCGTCCGCGGCATAGGCGGCGAGCGTCGGCACGATCAGTGCGGCGCCCTGCGCCGCGAGCACGTCGTGCAGGTCGCCTGCCGTCATTGCGGGGCCAATGGGCGTTGTTGCCTTGCGCAGCATCGCGCCGGTATCGAGCCCAGCATCCATCTGCATGATGGTGATGCCGGTCTCGGCGTCGCCGGCGAGCAGGGCGCGATGGATCGGCGCCGCGCCGCGCCAGCGCGGCAGCAGCGAGGCATGGATATTGAGGCAGCCGAGACGCGGTGCGTTCAGGATAGGCTGCGGCAAAATCAGGCCATAGGCGGCGACGATGGCGGCATCGAGCCTGAGCGCGGCAAATTCGGCCTGTGCTTCCGGCGTGCGCAAACTCTTCGGCGTATAGACCGGTAAGTTATGCGCTTCGGCAAAAAGCTGTACCGGGCTTTTTTGCAGCTGCTGGCCGCGGCCCGCCGGTTTGGGCGGCTGGCTATAGACCGCAACGATGCTATGCCCGGCTTCATGCAGCGCGCGCAGCGCCGGAACGGCGAAATCCGGCGTTCCCATGAAAGCGAGGCGCAGCATCAGTCGTAAAATCCCTTGTCGCCAAGCAGCTTCTTCGTCTTTTCGACCTTCTTGATCATCATGTCGCGCTTGAGCTTGCTGATATGGTCGAAGAACAGTACGCCGTTGAGATGGTCGATTTCGTGCTGGATGCAGATCGACAGCAGATCTTCCGCTTCCAGCGTTTGTTCCTGGCTGTTCTGGTCAAGATAACGCACGCGGATGCGCTTGGGCCGGGTCACTTCAGCGAACTGGTCGGGGATGGAGAGGCAGCCTTCCTTGTGGGTATAGGTCTCTTCCGACGACCAGATCACCTCAGGGTTCGCCATGCGCAACGCCGTGTCGCGCACCATTTCGCCGCGGTCGCAGACGATGACGCGGTCGAGCGACCCGACCTGGTTGGCGGCGAGGCCGATACCGTCGGCGGGATACATCGTGTCGAGCATATCCTCCATCAGCGTCGCGAGGCGTTTATCGACCTTCGCGACCGGCTGGGCGGTCTGGCGCAGCACGGCGTCGGGAATGATGCGGATCGTTAGTTTACTCATGCGTCAGTTTCTCTTGCTGTTATTGCGCCGCTGTGCGTGGCGGTAAGGCTTCAGCCGCGGCGGCGATATCAGTGATGTCATCTTCCTCTTGCAGCAGGCTGACCGGAATCTGCTTGCTGGTCTTGACGCCGAGCTGCTTCATTTCCTCGGCGCGGCGCATGATATTGCCGCGTCCGGTCTTAAGCTTGCCGAGCGCGCCATCATAGGCCTTGCGCGTGCTTTCCAGCCGGTCGCCGAGCGTGGTCATGTCGTCGATAAAGCCGACAAATTTATCATAGAGGTCGCCGCCTTTGCGGGCAATCTCTTCGGCATTCTTGTTTTGCCGGTCGAGCCGCCACATCGATTCAATCGTGCGCAGGGTCGCGAATAAGGTCGTCGGGCAGACAATCGCAATGCGCTGCCTCCAGGCATGATTGTGCAATTCGGGGTCGCGCTGCAAGGCAGCGATCAGGGCACCTTCAATCGGCACGAACATGAGCACGGTGTCGAGCGCGTTGCCCTGATTGACATCCTGATAGCGGCGCTTGGCCAAGCCGTTGACATGCTCGCGCAGCGAACCGAGGAAGGCACGGAAATGTTCTTCGCGCACGGCGGGGTCGGCTTCGCCGAAATAGCGCTCGTAATGAGTGAGCGAGACTTTGGAGTCGACGATGATATGGCGCTGGTCGGGCAGATTGACGATCACGTCGGGTTTCAGACTGCGCCCGTCTTCAACATGTTTCATGCCGAGACCCGCGCCTTGCACGATATAGTCGATATCCCTGCGCAAGCCGGAATCTTCGAGGATTTTTTCGAGGATGATTTCGCCCCAGTCACCCTGCACTTTCGACTCGCCTTTCAGGGCGTTGGCAAGATTTTCTGCCTGTACGGTGATCTTCTCGTTCGCGGTGACGATACGGGCAATCTCCTGCTGCAGCGAATGTTGCTCGCGCGCATGCAGACCGAAGGACTCATCGACTTTCTTCTGAAATGCCAGCAGATTTTCACGCAAAGGCGCCAGGGTTTGCTCGAGCCCGCTTTGCGAGTCCTGCTTGAACTTGTTCGCCTTGTCTTCAAAGATACGGTTGGCGAGATTTTCAAATTGCAGGGTAAAACGCTGCTCCAGCGCCAGCAGGTCTTTCTCGCGCTGGGCGATGGTGGCGGCGAGCGCCTCTTTCTCCGCCATAAGTCGCGCCGTCGCTGCCGTCGCCTCCATCAGCGCCGCCGCGCCGCGCTGGATTTTCTCTTCATAGCCCTGCGTTTGCGTTTCATAAAGGCCGATACGACTTTTGAGCAATTCATGCTCCGTCGTAGCCTGCTGCAGCGCGTCCTGCGCGCTCTGCCGCTGCCGTCGTTGCAGCCAGATGATCGGCATAATCCCCAAGAGCCCGGCGGCAAAGCCGAGCGCGATGGACACCGGCT
This sequence comes from Bdellovibrionales bacterium, assembly GCA_039808825.1. Lineage (GTDB taxonomy): Bacteria > Pseudomonadota > Alphaproteobacteria > UBA9219 > RFNS01 > JAGOHT01. The sequence goes on from JBDHTV010000044.1 coordinate 9,696, forward strand.
CAATGGCAGCAAGTATAGTGGCGACAGACATAACCCAACTGATCCCGTTATTCGACCGTGATATGGGCTGGCGCCAGCCCGTGACGGTGGCGTGCCCAGGCGGATTCTAGCCCAGCCATCAGCTTCTGGACATAGATTTCGCTGGTGAAGAGCGGCAATTGCAGCCGGTTCTTAACCAATCCGGTCTTTATCGCCATGCGCCGCGCCGGGTCGGCGGCCAGAGCGATGGCAAGATCGCGATAAGCCCGCGGCGAATCCGTGACCAGCTCAGGCAGATGGACAGCATTGAGCAGGCTCGCGGCGACACGGCTGACGAAGCTTGGACCGGCGTAGCTCACGACCGGCACGCCGAGCCAGAGCGCATCGCTCGTCGTGGTATGGCCGCCAATCGGATAGGTGTCGAGCGCGATATCGACGGCATGATAGCGCTGCAGATGCGCGGCAAGCGGGATGGGTGCCGCGAAAACCAGCCGCTCCGGCGCGATGCCGCGGGCGGCAAAGGCGCTGCGGATATTGTCGGGCGCGATGGCGTTGCTGGCGAGCAGCCAGAGGATGCTGTCCGGTGTTGCCGCTAAAATAGCGGCCCAGTCGTCGAGCAATGCCGGATGCAGCTTGTAGGTCTGGTTCAGGCTGGCGAAGATGATCTTGTCAGCGGGCAGGCCAAAAGCGGCGCGCGGCGCTGGCGGCGGCAGGGGGCGCTGGCGGTCGTTGCATTGATAGCTGGCGGGCAGGCGGATGATCTTTTCGCTGAAATGCGGTTCGAGCGCGGGTGGTAATACGGTCGCATCGGCAATGAAATAATCGATGAAGGGGCAGCCGAGCGTGCCGGGGAAGCCAAGCCAGTGCAGCTGCACCGGCGCCGGGCGATAAGCGAGGATATCGAGCCGTCCACCACGGGTATAGCCCTTGAGATCGACGAGCAGCATGATGCCGTCGGCGCGGATGCGCGCCGCGACGCTTGGCGCATCGAGCCCGCGCAGATCGCCGCCGTCGGGGCAGGCGGCCAGGATGCGCTGCCGGATCGGCGCGTCGGAAGCGACGCCATAGCTATAGAGATAAGGCGTGAAGCGCTGGCGGTCGAGCAGCTCGAAAAATTCGGCGATCAGATAGGCGGTCGCATGGTCGTGCAGGTCGCTGGTCAGGAAACCGATGCGGATCGGGCCATCGGCGGGCGGCGGGGCGGGCGGCAAGGGCTTGATGCTGCCAAATTGCTGTTGCGCCCAGCGCCGGGCATTAGCGGCCT
>JBDHTV010000045.1:0-10908 GCA_039808825.1 Bdellovibrionales bacterium
CCAGGCCGAGATAGCCCGATGTCGTGATGCAGCCGGTTTCTTTGGAGATTTTGCGTTCCATGGCCTGGTCCTTCCCCCGCTTGTTCATGTTTTTGGTTAATATTATTATAACATCAAAGTGATATCACTTTAGCTGCAAAGAATGCAGTTGTCAATCCGAAAGCGCGCAAAACGGAGGGATTGCCTGAAAGGGGTGTTGGTCTAACTGACTGTCTGGCGCATGGTCGGCCAAGAGCAACGAACGGAGCGAAGCAATGACGAAAGTGGCGATTGTCTATTTCAGCGGCTATGGCCACACGGCCAAGCAGGCAGAGGCGGTGCAAGCTGGCGCGGCGGGAGTCGCGGGGGCGCATGTCGAAATGCATGTTATCGACAAGGAAGGCAATTTGCCGGAAGGCGCCTTCACCGCGCTCGCCGCCGCTGACGCGATTATCTATGGCAGTCCGACCTATATGGGCGGCCCGGCCTGGCAGTTCAAAAAATTTGCCGATGCCAGCTCCAAACCCTGGTTCACGCAGGCCTGGAAAGACAAGATTGCGGCGGGTTTCACCAACTCAGCTTCCGTCAACGGCGACAAGGGCTCCACCATGAATTACTTGTTCACGTTGTCGCAACAACATGGCCAGATCTGGGTTGGTACCGGCTTGCTGCCGTCCAACAAGAAAGAACATGGGTCGAACGATGTGAACTGGACGGCGGGCTTCGCCGGCGCCTTGTCCATCTCGCCATCCGATGCCTCGCCCGACGAGGCACCGCGCAAGGGTGATCTTGAAACGGCCAGGCTGCTCGGTCAGCGCGTCGCCGAGATTGCAAGCCGTTTGAGGAAGTAAACGCTCGTTCTTCCGGCAGCGAATAAGTATTCATCCACTGGAAATCAGGCTTTAGCGACTTTGCTCTTCGCCGAAGCTTTGGGCTTTGTCGGGGCTTTAGCCTTTTTCGCTGGCTTAGTCTCGTCGACTTCAGCTTTAGCTTTTTTGGCGGCGGATTTGCTGGCCTTGGCCTTGCCGCTGCCGCTCTTGGCTGCTTTTGCTGCGAGGATTTCCACGGCCTGGTCGAGCGTTAGATTCTCTGGGTCATATGATTTGGTGATCGTCGCCATCAGCTTGCCATGCTTCACATAGGGGCCGAAGCGGCCGCTATGCTGCGTGATCTTGCCGCCGTCCGGGTGTTCGCCAAGTTGCTTTGCCGGTGAAACCGCTGCGCCGCCAAAGCGGCCCTTGCTCGGCTCGGCCAGCAGCACCACGGCACGGTTGAGGCCGATAGTCAGCAGATCGTCTTCCGGCGCGAGCGACTTATATTTGGCGCCGCATTTCAGATAGGGGCCGAAGCGACCGGTGCCCGCCAAAATCATTTCGCCGCTTTCCGGATGCGTACCAACTTCGCGCGGCAATGCCAGCAATTGCAGCGCCGTGTTGAGGTCGATCTGGTTCGGATCCATATTCTTGAGCAGCGAGACGCGCTTCGGCGGCGGCGCTTTTTCGGCCTTCGTGCCGCGCTTCTTTTTCGGTTTTTCTTCTGTCCCTTCAGTGGCGGCGGGCGCCGGGGGCGGCACAGCGGTCGGCAGTGGGCCGAGCTGGACATAGGCCCCATAAGGCCCAACCCGTACCGAAACCGGCATCCCCGTCGCCGGATCGTTGCCGAGATCGCGCGGGCCTTCGTTGCGTGGTGCTTCCGCGCCCGCTTCAGTCACGGCCAGTGGCCGCGTATTGCGGCATTCGGGATAATTTGAGCAGCCGATGAAAGCGCCGAATTTACCGAGCTTGAGCCCCATACGGCCCGTGCCGCAAACGGAGCAGGCGCGCGGGTCCTTGCCCTCCGGTTGCGGCGGGAAGAAATGCGGCCCCAACGCTTCGTCGAGTGCGTTGATGACATCGGTGATCTTGAGGTCTTTGGTGTTGGCGATCGCGCCCGAGAAATCGCGCCAGAAATCGGCCAGTACCTTTTTCCACTGTACACGCCCGCCGGAAATATCGTCGAGCTTGTTTTCGAGATCAGCGGTGAAATCGTATTGGACATAGTCGCGGAAGAAATTTTCCAGGAAGGCGGTGACGATGCGGCCGCGATCTTCGGGAATGAAGCGCTTCTTGTCGAGCCGGACATAGTCGCGGTCCTGCAGCACCTGCATGATACTGGCATAGGTGGAGGGGCGGCCGATGCCGAGCTCTTCCAGCTTCTTGACCAGGCTTGCTTCACTGTAGCGTGGCGGCGGCTGGGTGAAATGCTGTTCCGGCGTCACGGCGGTCTTGGTGACAGTCTCCTGCTCCTTGAGCGGCGGCAGGCGGGTGCCGCGCTGCTCGTCGCCATCGCCGCCTTTCGCCGGTTCATCGTCGTCACTTTCCTGATAGACGCGCTGGAAGCCGTCAAACACCACGGTCGTGCCCACGGCGCGCAATACCGCCTGGTTCTGGCCGCCGACGATATCGGCGCTCACCTGGTCAAGCACGGCGCTCGCCATCTGCGAGGCGAGCGTGCGCTGCCAGATCAGTGTGTAAAGCCGCAGCATGTCGGCTTCGAGATGCTTGGCGATCTGTTCGGGGCGGCGCGCCACATCGGTCGGGCGAATGGCTTCGTGCGCTTCCTGGGCGTTCTTGGCCGCTGTCTTATAGATACGCGGGCTGTCCGGCAGATATTGATTGCCCCATTCCTTGCCGATCAGCGCGCGCGCGCCGGCGATCGCTTCCTGCGACAGCGTCACGCCGTCGGTACGCATATAGGTGATGAGACCGACCGTCTCGCCGCCAAGATCAACGCCTTCGTAAAGTTGCTGGGCGAGGCGCATGGTGCGGCTCGCGCCGAACCCGAGCTTGCGCGAAGCTTCCTGCTGCAGCGTTGAGGTGGTAAACGGCGGATAGGGATTGCGCCGCAGCTGCTTCTTCTCGACCGTGCCAACCTGATAGGTGAGCTGATTGAGGAAAGTGGTGGCGGCGACGGCTTCCGGCTCCGACTTCAGCGCGAATTTGTCGAGCTTCTTGCCGTTGAGATGCGTGAGCCGCGCCGTAAAAGTGAGATGCTGCGCGTTCTTGAACGTGCCGGTGATCGACCAGAATTCCTGCGCGGTGAATTTCTCGATCTCGGATTCGCGTTCGCAGATCAACCGCAGTGCGACCGATTGCACCCGGCCCGCCGATTTGGAGCCCGGCAGCTTGCGCCACAAGACGGGCGAAAGCGAGAAGCCGACGAGATAGTCAAGCGCCCGCCGCGCCATATAGGCGTCGATGAGTTCCTGATCCAGCTCGCGCGGATGGGCGAGCGCGTCCTGCACGGCGCTTTTGGTGATTTCGTTGAAGGTGACGCGATGCACCGGCGTGGTTTTGCCGATACCTTTTTCACGCAGCACTTCCTGCACATGCCAGGCAATGGCTTCCCCTTCGCGGTCAGGGTCGCTCGCGAGATAGATGCTGCTGGCCTGTTTGGCCAAGGTGGCGATATCGCGCACGGCCTTATCGGAGCGTTCGCCAAGCTCCCAGCGCATGGCGAAATCTTCTTCCGGCAACACGGAGCCGTCTTTCTGCACCAGATCGCGAATATGGCCGTAGGAGGCAATGACCTTGTAGTCGTCACCGAGATATTTGTTGATGGTTTTCGCCTTGGCCGGCGATTCCACGATGACCAGCTTGCTGCCCGACACGCCCTAATCCTTGCTTCAATAAATGCGGCAAACCCGATTGCCCGGCAGCCTTTGCACCTTTCCGGCCAGTTCCAGTTCCAGCAGGACGGTCAAGACCGCGGCGGTGGAGCAATGACACTCACGGATGAGTTCGTCAAGGTTTGTTGGTGAAACGCCAATATTATCAATGATTTGTTGCCTGATTTGCGTAAGTTCGGCCGGCGAGGGCGTCGGTGGTGGCGCGCCGTCGCCTTCCGGGGCGGGAGGTTCGCTAAACAGACTATGGCGCGGCAAAGCATCAATAATATCAGCAGCTTGCTGGACTAAAATCGCACCTTGCTTGAGGAGATTGTTGGTGCCGCCGGCGCGCGGGTCGAGCGGCGAGCCGGGGACGGCGAAGACCTCACGGTTTTGCTCAAGCGCCATGCGGGCGGTGATCAGCGAGCCCGATTGCATGGCGGCCTCAACCACCACGACGCCGAGCGCGAGGCCGGAAATAATGCGGTTGCGGCGCGGGAAATGCTGGGCGCGCGGTTCGCTGCCGAACGGCATTTCAGCGACAATGCAGCCCTGTTCTGCCATCTGCTCAAAGAGCGGAGCATTTTCCGGCGGATAGATATTGTCGATGCCGCCCGCGACGACGCCGACCGTGCCGGTGGCGAGCGAGGCTTGATGCACGCTGGTATCGATGCCGCGTGCGAGACCGGAGATTGTAACGATGCCATGATGCCCAAGCTCGCGCGCCAACTGGGCGGCGAAATTCCGGCCATTGAGCGAAGCGTTGCGCGCGCCGACCAGCGCGATAAGGCGCGGCTTGTGCAGCAGGCTGATCTGTCCGCGCAGCGACAGCACGGGCGGCGCATCTTCGATCTGCGCCAGCAATGCCGGATAGTCTGAGTCGCGCTGGGTAACGAGTTGCGCGCCGTATTGACGATGTTGCTCGATCTCATGCTCGACGGCGGCCAGGGGCGGCGGGGTCAGGTTTTTCTTGCCGCCTTGCGCCGCGAGCCCCGGCAAGGCGGCGAGCGCGGCGGCGGCGCTGCCATAGCGCTTCAGCAATTGGCGGAAGGTTATCGGCCCGACATTTTCGGTGCGGATCAGACGCAGCCAGTCGCGGCGCTCGGCCTCATTCAGGCTTGGCGGGGTCGGCTGGTGCTGCTTGAACGCTGGTTGCATTGGGATCCGGTGGGGCTGCTGGCAAAGTGTCGGGAGGCGTCGCGTTCTTCTTGCTGCCGAATGAAACAGTCGTTTCCGTACCGTCGATCAGGCGTTTGATGTTGGCGCGATGCCGCCAGATGACGAAGCCGCTGATCAAGACATAAAACCATACCAGTTGCGTATCGCCGAACAGCCAGGCATAGAGCGGTGCGAGCGCGGCGGCGGAGATGGCGGCGGCGGACGAATAGCGCACCATGAACAGGACAACGATCCAGGTGAAGCCGATGGCGAGTCCGGCGGGCAGATTGACGGCGCAGGACATGCCGAAGCCGGTGGCGACGCCTTTGCCGCCCTTATATTTGAGCCAGACCGGATAGCTATGGCCGAGCAGCGCGGCGGCGCCGGCGATGAGCCCGAGCGTCGGGGTGTAGTGCTGGCCGATCAACACGGCGGCATAGCCTTTCAGCGCGTCGAAGATGAGCGTCAGCGCCGCGAGCTTTTTGTTCCCAGTGCGTAAAACATTCGTGGCGCCGATATTGCCGGAGCCGATGCTGCGGATATCGCCCATACCGGCCATTTTGGTCAGCAGCAGGCCAAAAGGGATGCTGCCCAGCAGATAGCCGAAGCCATAGCTGATGACAAAAGCGAAAAGGGCCGCGAGCGGCGTGACGGCGGGTTGCGACTCGGCAATCATGCCCTGAAAATGCTCATAAATTTTGCATCAAGGCAAGGGGTTGCGAAAATCTTGGACTCGCCTTTGCCCGCGCTTTCCGCTATTGCTGGCGGCAACGGATGGACCCTATGGATAAGATTATCGCTCTCGCCGCCGATCATGGCGGTTTTGCCCTCAAAGCCGTGCTGGCCGTGCATTTGCAGGCCTCAGGTTTCACGGTGCTCGATCTCGGCACCGACAATGCCGAACAGTCGGTGGATTACCCGGATTTCGCGGCCAAGATGAGCGCGGCCTTTGCAGCAGGCAAAGCGCGGCGCGGCATTCTGATCTGCGGCACCGGGATTGGCATCAGCATCGCGGCCAATCGCGACCCGGCGCTGCGCTGCGCGCTGGCGCATGACATCACCACCGCGCGGCTGGCGCGCGAACATAATGATGCGAATGTTCTCGCGCTGGGCGCGCGCGTCATCGGCCCTGAGGTGGCCAAGGATTGCGTGGATGCCTTTCTCGCGACGGAATTCGCCGGAGGACGGCATGCCGGACGCGTGGCAAAGCTGGGAGCTTGCGGCGCGTGCTGAACGGCGCGCCGATAATTTTTAAAAGGAGCGGAACATGAGCAATTCAACGGTCAAGGTGCAACATATGACGAATTTCCCGGCAATGCATGATTTCTTCGGCGCCGATCTGGCCTCTGTCGATCCGGAAGTCGCGCAGGCGGTTCGTGGCGAACTGAAACGCCAGCAGGAGCAGATCGAGCTGATCGCGTCCGAGAATATCGTGTCGCGCGCCGTGCTTGAGGCCCAGGGCTCCGTGCTCACCAATAAATATGCCGAAGGCTACCCCGGCCGCCGTTATTATAATGGCTGCGAACAGGTCGATATCGTCGAGCAACTCGCGATTGACCGCGCCTGCAAGATCTTTGGCTGCAATTACGCCAATGTGCAGCCGAGCTCGGGGTCGCAGGCCAACCAGGCGGTGTTCATGGCGCTCTTGCAGCCCGGTGACACCATTCTCGGTATGTCGCTCGCCGCGGGCGGGCATTTGACACATGGTGCGCCGGTCAATCAATCCGGCAAGTGGTTCAAGGCTGTGGCCTATGGCGTGCGGCAGGACGATCACCGCATCGATATGGACGAAGTCGCCAAGCTGGCACGTGAACATAAGCCGAAGCTCATCATCGCGGGCGGTTCGGCCTATCCACGCGTTATCGATTTCGCGGCGTTCCGCAAGATCGCCGAGGAAGTCGGCGCCTGGTTCATGGTCGATATGGCGCATTTTGCCGGTCTCGTCGCGGGTGGCGTGTACCCGAACCCGCTGCCTTATGCCCATGTCGTGACCACTACGACACACAAGACGCTGCGCGGTCCGCGCGGCGGCATGGTGCTGTCGATGGATCCGGATCTCGGCAAGAAGATCAATTCCGCCGTATTCCCCGGCATTCAGGGCGGTCCGCTCATGCATGCCATCGCGGGTAAGGCGGTTTCGTTCCTTGAGGCGATGCAGCCGAGCTTCCAGCAATATGCCAAGAACGTCGTGGCGAACGCGCAGGCGATGGGCGCGGCGCTGACCAAGCGCGGCTATGCGCTGGTTTCCGGCGGTACGGACAGCCACCTCATCCTGCTCGATATGCGCGGCAAGGCGAACCTGAACGGCAAGATCGGCACCACGGCGCTCGAACATGCGGGCATGACCTGCAACAAGAACGGCGTGCCGTTCGACCCGCTGCCGCCGGCGACGACTTCGGGGATTCGTCTCGGCAGTCCGGCGGGCACCACGCGCGGGTTTGACACCGCCGAATTCGCCAAGATCGGCGATTGGATTGGCGAAGTGCTCGACGGGATCGTCAAGAACCCCGAAGACAATAGCGCTGTCGAGCAGAAGGTGCGGGCCGAAGTGCTTGAACTGTGCCGTGCGCATCCGATCTATAGCGACCTGTAAGACGGAGAGGCGATGCGCTGCCCTTTTTGCGGTTATGAAGACACGCAAGTGAAGGATAGCCGTCCGACGGAAGACGGCGGCTCCATCCGGCGGCGGCGTTTTTGCCAGGGGTGCGAAGCGCGTTTCACGACGTTCGAGCGTGTCCAGCTGCGCGAGCTGATGGTCATCAAAAGTTCGGGCGACAAGCGACCCTTTGAGCGCGACAAGCTGTTGCGCTCGATGCGCATTGCCTTGCGCAAGCGGCCGGTCGACGAAGAAAAGCTTGAGCGCGTGGTCAATAGCGTTGTGCGGCAGCTTGAATCGCTGGGCGAGAATGAAATCTCGACCAAGCAGATTGGCGCGATTGTGATGGAGACCTTGCAGTCGCTCGATCATGTTGCCTATGTGCGGTATGCTTCGGTCTATCGTGATTTCCGTACGCCGGAGGACTTCAACGAATTTGTCGATAGCCTAAAGCATGAGTCCGCGTCGGCATAATGCACGAGAGTTGTTGAAGCAATTGCGCGTTAAGCCTTTTCGTAATGCTGAAGGCCGTCTTATCTCTTTTGAATTCAGTACATTATTTTATAGCCGCCGGGGCGCAGCGAAGATCGCGGCCGCCATACCGGATGTTGTCATGGAGCTGACGCCACGTTGGTTTTCCTGGCTGCGCGATGATGATGTGTTTTGTATCTTTACCCTCAACGGCGTTCGGTTTGAGATGTGGGAGCCGTGGGGGGATAGCAACAGTGTTCTGGTGAGTGCAGACAAAACTGCACCAGAAGAGATGGAAAGAGTTTTCCGCGCTTTTGCCCGATAAAAAAACGCCGCTCGGAAGAGCGGCGTTTTTCTTTTGGCTGCATGCCGTGCGACTACGGCATCACGCCGATCAGCTGCTGCGCCTGCGGCGCGCTGAAGGTGCGATCCATCAAAATCGATTGTGGCGTGGCGTTTTCGCCATAGATCATCTTGTTCCAGCTGTCGCGCTGCTCAATCCATGAACCCTCGAGCGAAATGCCGGCATAAAGGCCGGAGGATTTGGCGAAGGAATACATGTCGGAATTGAGGCCGACGCCGGTGGCGGCGCTGTAGCCCTTACCAAGCTCGCCCGCCGCGACGCTGGCGTCGGCGCCGAGCTGCGCCTTGCGGTTGATGATCGCGTTCATGCCGCGTTCGGTCATGATGACGATGATGATTTCCTGATCCTGCACGCCGGCCTGCAGACCCCAATTGACGCCGCCCAGCGTGTAAAAGGCCGGGCTGCTCCATTTGCCGCTTTCGTCGCGTGACAACAGCACGCCGTTGCCGGTGCGCACGCCCCACAGGAAGCCGGCCTTGAGCATACTCGGCATAATAAAGACACCGCGTGCGCGGTTGGTCAGGTTGAGCATGCTGGCATAGTTGGGGTCGGCATACATGCTTTTCGCCGTCGCCATGGCGTTATCGATGAGCTGTTCCGGCTCGCTGCGCAGATCTTCCGGGCTATGGCACGCGGCAAGGCCGAGCAGCAAGGTAAAGGCGAGCAGGGCAGACCGAATCAGATGCATGATGTTCCTCCATGTGACGCTTGAGCGTTATGCCGGAAGCAGATTCGTGTCAAATGCCAAACGAGAAAAATCAGTCGCCCAGTGATTGCGCCGCAACCAGCGCGCCGATGACGGCGAGGTCGCAGGCCTGCTGCAATGTGCCAAGCAGTGCGCCATTATAATAACCGTCGAACAGGCGGGTGGCGATGAAGATGACAATCACGGCCACGACGCTGCTGACCAGCATGGCGAGCGCCGCGCCCGCGCTCATGACGGCGATGACAGTCGCCGCGCCGAGGATGAGCGCGATCATGACGCGCACAGGTTGCGGCTGGCCGAAATGATCGGCGACCGGATCGCCTTGATAGGGACGCAGCCAGGCGGCGGCGACGGACATCAACGCGTGCGACCACGCGCCGCTCGCGATCAGCGTGGCCAGCACCAGCTCGACGCTATCGAGACTGCCGATGGCGCTGATGCGCAGGATGATGACGAAGACCATCGCGATCGTGCCGTAGCGTACCGCGCGCTCTTCCTTGAGCCAGCCGAGTCGGCGGTTGCGGTCGCTTAAATCGCCATATTGGTTGGCGAGCGAGGCCAGCTGTTCTTCATGCAGCCCACGTGTGAGCCACATCATCCCCATTACGGCGAAGCAGGAGGTGATGCTCGCGGGGAGGTGCAGGATGGCGATGCCGACACCGTCGATCAAGCCGCCGAAGGCGCCGACCAGCGCGCCGATGAGCGGAAACCAGGCGAGCGCGCCGCCAATCTGGGCGCGATCCGGCAATCCACGCAGGGGGATGCGCAACCGGGTCAGGTATTTGGTGGCGATGATCAGTTCACGCCACCACATGCTGCGCCATTCCGGCGGTTCGGCCGGAGGCGGGACGGGGGCTGGCGTAAGTTCTGGGTGCGGCGTTTCGTCGGACATTCTAATTGAAGCAAAAAGGGCTTGCGCTGATTTCCGTATCAATTTAGGCAAGAAAGCTGCTGAAAGCTATATGGTATTATAAAAATGTCTGGCCAGAATTTTGCCGCCGTTGCGCAGGCTTTGCCGCAGGATTACAGCGATATTTTGCAAATTTTGCCCCGTTTGCCGGAAGGTAGCGCGCGTGCCGCGACGGCCAGTCTGGCTGGGATGGCGGATTTGTCCCCGGCGGCGCGGGCGCAGCGCGCCTGGCTGGCGCGCTGGCAGGGGCGGGAACAACCACGGCTCGTGCATCCCCGCTTGTCGGTTTTTGTCGCCAATCACGGCGTGGCCCGGTTGCTGCCGGATCAACCCGGCGCTACGGCGCTGATGCAAGAACTGACTGATCCTGACGGCACGGTCGGTCAAGCGGTTGCAGCGGCCGATGCCGATCTCCGGCTCTATGAAATGAATCTTGCGCAGCCCTGTGCTGACCTTACTGCCGGTCCGGCGATGACGCAGCGCACCTGCGTGCAGGCGGTGGCCTATGGCATGATGGCCGTCGAAATGGGCCTCGATTGCCTCGCGCTCGCGGCGGCCGGTGATGGGCAGGATGTGGCCGCGGCGGTCATGCTGGCTGTGTTGCTGGAGAGGCCGCTGTCCGATGTGCTGGCCTGGATTGGCTTGCCGCAAGATTTGGCCGAGCCGTTAGCACCCGCAGCCGCGCGGCTGCAGGGACTTGCGCCGATGCTGGTGCTCGAGCAGTGCGGCGGCTATGCCATCGCAGCGTTGACCGGCGCGCTGCTTGCGAGCCGGATGGCGCAGACCCCCGTCGTTATCGCGGACTGGGGCGCGCTGGCGGCTTGCGCCGTGCTGTGGCGCATCGATCCGCTCGTGCCGCGGCATGTTGCTTTGGGCGGAGGCTTAACGAAGTCGGCTATCATGGCGGATTTACTGCGGATTGAGCCGCGATTGGAATCACAGTCGCAACCCTCCGCAGCGGTTGTTGCCGCGATAAGGACTTTGCAGGGCGTTGCCTAATCACTCCCCGCCGTGCAATAGGCTGCCATGCACGCGGGCACGGTCATAGGCGCGGACAAAGACGAAGCAGGCCAGCGCG
>JBDHTV010000046.1:0-10876 GCA_039808825.1 Bdellovibrionales bacterium
CCGGAAGATATCGTGCGGCTCTGCCGTCAGGCCGTGTTCATGCAAAGCAGCGGGCGTAGCGATATCGAATTCGTTCAGGAGCTGCCGCAGGAGCGGGTTCTAGTCCTTTGCGATGCAAGACAGATCGCGCAGGCGCTCACCAACATTCTTAAAAACGCGATCGAGGCGGTCGAAGGGCGTACGCCGCCGGACCAGGGCGATCTGCCGCCGGGCCGTATCGTGCTGCAACTCGATGTGCAGCCGGAGCGGGTCGTCGTTGCCGTGCGGGACAATGGCCGGGGTTTGCCGGTCGAAGAGCGTCATCGCCTGACCGAGCCTTATGTCACGACGCGGGCTAAGGGCACGGGCCTTGGTCTCGCCATCGTGAAAAAGATTATGGAAGACCATCACGGCGCGCTGGAGTTGGCGGATAGCGCGGGCGGCGGCGCGGTCGTGCGTTTGGCTTTGCCGCGCGCGCAAGAAGATCGCGCGGCGCTGGCGTTGCCGGATGGAAAAGCGCATACTGCCGACGGTGAATCGATTCTGGAGCATGAGGCTGAAGCCGAAAATCCTCCGCGCATTGCGCAGGCATGAGGCAGGCAGCATGAACCGCACAGTTTCTCGTCGCGTATCTTGTCTATCCATTTGACGCTTAGGTGACAGACCATGAGAGATGAAAAGGCAATGGCTCACGACATTCTGCTTGTTGATGACGAAGCCGACATCCGCTTGTTGATTGAAGGTATTTTGAATGACGAGGGCTTCAAGACCCGTCAGGCCGCAAGCGCGGAAGAGGCGCTGAACGCTATCGCCGCACGCCGGCCCAGCCTCGTCGTGCTTGACATCTGGTTGCAGAACGGCCGCATGGACGGCATCCAGGTGCTGGACCAGATTATGCGCGACCATCCCGATCTGCCCGTCATCATGATCAGCGGTCACGGCAATATCGAAACCGCCGTTGCCGCCATTAAGAAGGGCGCCTATGACTTTATCGAGAAGCCGTTCAAGGCCGACCGTTTACTGCTGCTCGTCCATCGCGCGCTTGAAGCGGCGCGACTCAAGCGTGAAAACAGCGAACTGCGGTTTCGCGCCCATACGGAAAAAGATTTGATCGGTAAATCGCTGGCCATCACCCAGCTCAAGCAGGTGATCGACCGCGTCGCCCCGACCAGTAGCCGCGTGCTGATTACCGGTCAGGCCGGTGTCGGCAAGGAAGTCGTCGCACGGATGATCCACGGCCGCTCCAAGCGCGCCAACGGGCCCTTCGTCGTCATTAATTGCGCGACCATGCGCCCCGAGCAATTGGAGGTCGAACTCTTCGGGGTCGAACCGAATGCGAACGGCGGCATCCGCAAGGTCGGCACGTTCGAGCAGGCGCATGGCGGCACGTTGTTCCTTGATGAAATCGCCGACATGCCGCTGGAAACGCAGGGCAAGATCGTGCGCGCGCTGCATGAGCAGGTCTTCTGTCGCGTCGGGGGCACGACGAAGGTCGAGGTCGATGTCCGCGTCATTGCCGCGAGCAATCATGATTTGCAGGAAGAAATGCAGGCCGGGCGTCTGCGCCAGGACCTTTATTATCGTTTGAGCGTCGTGCCGGTGAAGGTGCCGTCGCTCGCCGAACGGCGTGATGATATTCCGATGCTCGCTAACCACTTCATGAAGCGGGCGACCGAGGTTTCGGGTTTACCGCAACGTGAGTTGAGCGAAGAAGCGGTTGCGGCCTTGCAGGCCTATAATTGGCCCGGGAATGTCCGCCAACTGCGTAACGCCATGGAGTGGCTGCTCATTATGGCGGGGGACAGCAATCAGCCGATCCGTGCCAGTGCGCTGCCGCCGGATATCACCTCCGAAACGCCCAATGTACTGCGCTGGGAGCGCGGTGGCGAGATCATGGCGCTACCCTTGCGCGACGCGCGCGAGATGTTTGAACGCGAATACCTGCTCGCGCAGGTCACGCGTTTTGGCGGCAATATTTCGCGTACCGCGAGTTTCATCGGGATGGAGCGTTCGGCGCTGCATCGCAAGCTCAAGCTGCTTGGCGTGCACGGCAATAACGACAATAAGCTGCTGGCCGAACATATCGGTTCTGAAAACGTCAATTGAAGCCTGCAGAGTCCGCGCTTCCGGTTCTTGCGCTTACCATGGGCGACGCCGCGGGCATCGGCCCCGAGATTGTTGTCCAAGCCTTGCAAAAGCTGGCGGACATTGAGTCTTGCCGTTTTGTCGTCGTCGGCGATGCCGGACGTCTGCGACAGGCGCTACGGCTCTGTGAAAGCCCCATGCGCCTCACAATCATCGATGACCCGGCTGAAGCCGGCCATGAACCGGATACGATCTATTGTCGTGATCTTGCCGTAATACCGCCTGACCTGCCCTTTGGACAGGTTGCAGCCGTCGCCGGTGAATGCGCCTTTCGCGCGATAGAGCAGGCAACGCGCTGGGCCTTGTCCGGCAAGGTCGCGGCGCTGGTGACTGCGCCGATCAACAAAGCGGCGCTGAATATGGCCGGACACCATTACCCGGGGCATACCGAGCTGCTTGCCGAATTGGCCGGCATTGAAGAAGTCTCGCTGATGATGGAACGGCCCGATTTGCGCGTCATTCATGTGACCATGCATCTTGGTCTGCTCGCCGCGATCCGCGCGATTGAGCCGGGGCTGGTTTATCGCACGATCGCGCGCGCCCATGCCGCGATGCTGGCCGCCGGTATCGCCGCGCCGCGTATCGCCGTTTGCGGCATCAATCCGCATGCCGGGGAAGATGGCTTGTTTGGGGAGGGGGAGGAAGACGCCAAGATCCTTCCCGCCGTGCAGCAGGCGCAGGCGCAAGGCTGGGGGGTCAGTGGGCCGCTGCCCGCCGATACCTTGTTCTACCGCGCGCGCCGCGGCGATTTTGATATCGTTGTAGCGATGTATCATGACCAGGGGCTCGGCCCGATTAAAGTGCTGGGTATCGACGAAGCGGTAAATGTCACGGTTGGGTTGCCGGTCATTCGCACATCGGTCGGTCATGGCACAGCGTTCGACATTGCGGGCAAGGGCATTGCCGACGCGCGCGGCATGGTGGCTGCGATAAAACAGGCGATTTTATATACGCGCCATCGGCAGGAGTAATTTTTGATGGTCTCGCCAGCGCGCAAACCGGACTTAATAATCTTCGACTGGGACGATACGCTGGTCGACAGTTACGCTGCGATTCATCATGCGATCAATGCCGCGCGTGCGGCCTATCAGCTGCCCGTTTGGTCGCTCGCCGAGACGCGCGAAAACTGCCGCATCGCCTTGCGCGAAATTTTCCCGGTCTGGTTTGGTGCGGAATGGGAAGCGGCGCAGGAGGTTTTTTATCGAGCCTTTGCCGCCGAACATATTCGCTTGCTTAAAAAGAAGGCGGGGGCAGACGCATTGCTAATGCTGCTTCAGCAAAAAAGAATCACGTTAAGCGTGAATAGCAACAAGAAGGCCCAATACTTACGCAACGAAATTGAGCATTTAAATTGGACTGATTACTTTCGGGTTATCATTGGGGCTGGCGATGTAGAGCGTGGTAAACCCGCGCCAGATGGTGTATTGCGTATTTGCGCCGAATGCGGTGTGCAACCTATGAAAAACGTGTGGTTTGTGGGGGATAATGCGGTGGATGATGCAACCGCGCGCGCCTGCGGCATTTTGCCCATTATTGTCCGTGAAGAGACAGACGAAATGCTCGGCGAAGTAGTTTTTCCCAACCTCGATGCGTTGGCTAAGTATTGCAGTGGATTGGGTAAAGAATCATAACGCGTTTACAAATTATTTAGTTTGCAGCCATCCTCGCAAATACGATATCAACACCAAGTTTGGCATATATCCTTATGCCAGGAAAATTTGTTTGTCTGGTACAGTTTGTTTTGGAGTGGTGGTTGATGACGGATGGTAATAAAGCACAAAATGTGCAGGACGTGTTTTTGAATTATCTGCGTAAGAATAAGACACCTGTCACGGTGTTTCTGGTCAATGGCGTAAAATTGCAGGGCGTAATTACCTGGTTCGATAATTTTTCTCTCCTGCTCCGCCGTGACTCGCATGCGCAGCTGGTTTACAAGCACGCGATTTCAACCGTAATGCCCACAGTCCCGGTTCAACTGTTCGAACCGTCCGTGGATGGTGACCAAAACGTCGCTGCCGAATAACCCGCAGGAAGACGACGGTCGCCGCGCGCTTATCGTCAAACCGCTTTTGCCCGGACAATCGCAGGCAAGACGGGCTGATGCCGTTTTGGCTGAAGCCTGCGGCCTCGCCGAAGCGATCAATCTTCATGTCATCGTGGCGCAGGATGTGCGCGTCAATAAGGTCTCGCCCGGTCATCTGCTCGGCAGCGGCTGGGTAGAGACCATCAAGGCACAGGTCGCCGAGCATAAGATCGATCTCGTGTTTATCGATCATGCGCTGAGTCCGATTCAGCAACGCAATCTTGAGCGCGACTGGCAAACCAAGGTGATCGATCGCACCGGGCTCATCCTGGAAATTTTCGGCGCGCGCGCACGCACGGCGGAAGGCCAGTTGCAGGTCGAGCTGGCGGCGTTGACGTATCAGCGTTCGCGCCTGGTACGGTCGTGGACGCACCTTGAACGGCAGCGCGGCGGCTTCGGCTTCATGGGCGGCCCTGGCGAATCGCAGCTCGAGATCGACCGCCGCTTGATTGATCAGCGCATCATCAAGATCAAGGAAGGGTTGCAGGAAGTGCGCCGTACGCGCGGGCTGCAGCGCCGCGCGCGCGAGAAAGCGGAGCTGCCCACGGTGGCATTGGTCGGCTATACCAACGCCGGAAAATCGACCCTGTTCAACCGGCTCACGGCCTCCGACGTGCTGGCGAAAGACATGCTGTTCGCCACGCTCGACACCACGATGCGCGCGAGCAAACTGCCGGGCGGCCGTGAGGTCATTTTTTCCGACACCGTCGGGTTCATCGCCGACTTGCCGACGCAGCTGATCGAAGCCTTCCGCGCGACGCTGGAAGAAGTGCAGGAGGCGGCCGTCATTCTGCATGTCCGCGATATCGTGCACCCGGATACACGCGCACAACAGCAGGATGTCGAGAAAATTCTGGCCGAGCTCGATATCGCGGCGGACGACAAACGCATCATCGAAGTGCGCAACAAAATCGATATGCTGCCGCCTGAAGAGCGCGCGTTGTTGCAGGAAGAGTCCGCGCGACAAAATACCGATGCCGCAAAATTGGGTGATGTCGCCGATGTGCAGCATCATGGCGACGCGGGCGTTGTCGCCGTATCCGCAATGACGGGCGAAGGGATCGACACGCTGTTGCGGCAGATCGAAAGCGCGCTGGGCGCCGCGGAAGTCGTCGTCAAAATCAAGGTGCCGTGCAGCGACGGCGCGGCGCTGGCCTGGGTTCATGCCCATGCACGAATCATCAAGCAAAACACGGCTCAAGACGTTGTGAGCTTCGAAATCGCCTTGAGTCAGGCCGATTTTGGCCGCTTCAAGCAGAAATTCCTGTGAATCCTTGCAGATTCTGGGGCAAAAACGCCGCTTTGGCGCTTGGCCGCAGGGCTGAAAAGTGCAATGCTTGCGGCACTGGTAACGCAACATTGCGAATCATAAATCACTCTTAGCGAGGCAAGAAATGGCTACCAAGAAACCAACTAAAGCGGCTGCCGCCAAGAAGGCTGATGCCGTTGTCCGTCCGGTCAAGGAAACTCTGACCAAGTCCGCGCTCGTCGGTCTGATCGCCGAGCAGAACGAAATCAGCCGCAAGCAGGCGGCTGGCGTTCTGAGCACGCTGGAAGGCGTGTTCCTCGGGTCCGTGCATCCGAAGGGTGTCGGCGAATTCACGCTGCCGGGCCTGCTTAAGGTCACGCTGCGCAAGGTGCCGGCCCGCAAGGCTGGTACGCTGGTGCGTAACCCCGCGACGGGCGAAATGGTCCCGGCGCCGGCCAAGGCCGCTTCCGTGCGCGTCAAGATCCGCGCGCTGTCGAAGCTGAAGACGGCTGCCGTGAGCTAAAGCCTCGCAGGCATACGGATAAAGCAAGGGCGCTGCCTCCACGGGCGGCGCCCTTCATCTTTGGTGGAATAAAATGCCATTCAACGCCGCGACTTATAACTGGGCGCCATGCGTGCCGGAATTGCTGGTCGAGGATTTTCAAACCAGCCTGCGCTTTTACCGGCTGCTGGGCTTTGTCGATCAATATCAGCGCACGAACTTCGCCTATCTCGATTATCACGGGGCGCAGCTGATGATCGCGCAGCGCGACAATTATTGGGAGACGGGCGCGATGGAACGGCCCTTCGGCCGCGGCATCAACCTGCAATTCGCGACGCATGAGCTAGATGCGCTGCTCGCGCGGCTCAATCAGGCCGGGATTGCGTTGTATCAGCCGCGCTATGAGAAGTGGCGCGATCTGGGCGGCACACAGGGCGGATCGGCCGAGTTTCTGGTGCAAGACCCCGATGGTTATCTGCTGCGCTTTCTGCAGACGATAGCTTAGGGACTTATTTCTTGCCGATCGGCTGCGGCATCGCGCTCGGCTGGCCGCCCGGCTGATTGATCGTCATCGGGTTGGTATTGGCGATCATGTTCATGCGCGCGATCTGCTTATCGATATAAGTGTTGATCATGCCGACCCGGTTTTCGCGGATGAGCGCGCGCACCGGATCGCCGCTATTGCCTTCCTCGGTCACGATATAGCGCAGATAAGGCCCGCTCGCGGTTAGGGTTTGGTGGCAAGCCGCCGTAAGGCCTTGCGCGAGCATGAAGTTCGCGCCCATATCCATGTTTTGCGAGGCGAGGTGCATGAGCCCCATGAAGCTTTCTTCGATCGAACCGGCGTGGATGGTGGTGATCACCAAGTGCCCCGTCGTCGCGGCGCGCAGAATTTGCTCGGCGGCGCGGGGTGAACGCACCTCGCCGACGAGGATGTAGCGGGGCGTCCAGCGCAAGGCGCGCTTGAGCGGGGTCGCCCAGTCTTCGTCGCGCTCCACCTGCACTTGGTAGCAATAGCCGTTTTCACCGACCTGACCATCGAGCAGATATTCAACCGGGTCTTCAACCGTGATGCCGACGCCGCCGAAGCGCAGCAGATATTCGCGCAGCAAGGCGAAGCTGGTCGTGGTTTTACCGTGGCCGGTCGCCCCGGACATCATGATGAGACCGTCGCGGCGGCCCAGACCGGCCAGCAGCGTTGCGATGTGCGGCGGATAGCCGAGACTCGTCAGGGTCGCGACGTTCGGGTTGATTTTACGCAGAATGATCCATTCCGCGCCTGAGGCGAGCTTTTGGTACGATAGACGGAACCGCATGCCGTCATAGGACATCGCCGAATCCGGACTCTCCATCTCGTTGCGGATTTTTTCCGCCAGCTTCATCGCGTCTTCGTGGAATTCATCCGGCAGTGGCCGCGACCAGATGTTGGACTGGTCGCGCGCGGGCGAGCGGTAGCGCGCATCGCCGAATTTATCGATGCGCAGATACAAATCCATGATCGGCAGATCGCGCAGTTTGCCAGGGCCCGAGACCTTCGGAACTTCACCGGCGGGAGTGGGCGTTTCGGGGGTCATGTTCGGCCTCGTGCAGGGTTAGCTTTTTTGTCCAAGCGACGGCGTAATCGTTCCGGTCATCACCGTTGGATTCGCCAGCTTGGCCGCAATCTTTTCGACATAGGTCGTAATCATGCCGATCTTTTTGTCGCGGATCAGCGCGCGGATCGGATCGCCCGGCGCGTTCTCTTCCGTATAGAGGTAGCGGATATAAGGGCCGGTTTCGCGCATCGTCTGATAGACGAGGCCGGTCAGACCGGCCGCCAGAATGTTTTCGACACCGGGGCCCATCGACTGTTCGGCGAGATAGATCAAACCCATCAACGCTTCTTCCGGCGAACCGGCATGCACCGTGGTGACGACCATGTGGCCGGTCGTCGCGGCGCGCAACAGCTGCTCAGCCGCTTTCGGCGTACGAATTTCACCGACGAAGATATAGCGCGGCGCCCAGCGCAGGGCGCGCTTGAGCAGCATGGCCCAGCCTTCTTCGCCCTCGACTTCCCACTGGAAGCAATAGCCGCCTTCGCCATGCTTGCCGCGCATGATGAATTCGACCGGATCTTCGATCGTCACGGCGGTGCCGCCGTTCTTGCGCAGATAGTCGGCGAGCAGCGCTGCCGCCGTTGTGGTCTTACCGGCGCCGGTCGCGCCTGAAACCAGCACCAGGCCGTCGCGTTGACCGAGCGTGCGGATATGGTTGAGCAGATGCGGCGCGATGCCGAGCTTCTCGATATCCGGCACATCGGTGTTGATGCGCCGCAAGCAGACCCAGCTTTGCCCGTCGGCGAGCTGCTGCCGCGAAACGCGAACGCGAATGCCGTCAAAATCGATTGCGCCGTCACCGCTGGCCTTCAGCTCGCCATTGATGCGTTCGGCGATGCGCTCGGTGACAGAATCATATTCATCCGGCACCAGCATGTTGTGGCGATGCTTACCCTTGATGCGCGGCAGATAGCGCGCCTTATCCTTTTGATCGAGGCGCACATAAAGATCGGTGAAGTTGAGATCACCAAGGGTCAAAGTCGACATGCTGCAACCGGCTGAAAACGATAAGAAATAAGTGAAATCCCCACGCCATGATGGCGGAATTTCCCTAACGGCGCGTTAATGCACCACTTCCCAATCGACCGGAATCGGCGAGAAAAACGGCGTAACCGCTTCGGCACCAACGCAGGCGAGCGGCGGCGTAGGCTGGGCTGTTTGCCGCAGCGTGATCGTATCGGTGTTCGGCGCCAGGCCGTAAAATTGCGGCCCGTTGCGGCTCGCGAATTTTTCGAGATTGTCGAGCTTGCCTGCCTGCGCAAAAATCGTCGCGTAAAGCGGCATGGCGAGCGGCGCCGTATAAATCCCGGCGCAGCCGCAGCCGCTTTCCTTCGCCGCTTGCGGATGGGGCGCGGAATCCGTGCCGAGGAAATAATAGGCGGCGCCGGACGTCGCTGCCTTGATGAGCGCCAGACGATGCGTCTCGCGTTTCGCGATCGGCAGACAATAAAAATGCGGGCGGATACCGCCGGTGAAAATCGCATTGCGGTTGATATGCAGATGATGCGCGGTGATCGTCGCGGCGAGGCGCCCATCGCCAGCATGTGCCGCAACGAAATCCACAGCCTCTTGCGTCGTCGCATGTTCCAGCACGATCTTGAGCGCCGGAAAATCGCGCAGCAAGCCGCTCAGTACCCGCTCAAGGAAAATTTTCTCGCGGTCGAAAATATCGATGGTAGGGTCGGTCACTTCGCCATGCACGAGCAACGGCAGCCCGATGGCCTGCATCCGCTCCAACACCGGATAGACCTTTTTAAGGTCGCTGACGCCGTGGTCGGAGTTGGTCGTGGCATGGGCCGGATAGAGCTTCACAGCCGTAAGGACGCCGCTTTCATGCCCGCGCTGCAGATCGTCAGGATCGGTCGTGTCGGTCAAATAGGCGGTCATCAGCGGCTTGAAGCGGCTGTCTTGTGGTAAACAGGAGAGGATAGCCGCGCGGTAGCGCTCGGCCTGCGCTGTTGTAGCCACCGGCGGCCGCAAATTAGGCATAATAATAGCGCGGCCAAAGACTTGGGCCGAGGCGGGCAGCACGGTTTGCAGCATCGCACCGTCGCGGATATGCAGGTGCCAGTCGTCCGGCCGCGTGATTGTGATTGCTTTCATGCCGGTGAAATAGCATTTTAATGCCTATCAGACCAGAGCGATTTACCAAGGAATTACAATAATGAAGGCTAGACTTTCCCGCTTGGGGGCCACAACGGCGGCGCTGCTCATCACGACCAGTATGATGACGGCGTGCAAGTCCTCCCAAGCCGATGACAGCTATCAAATCACCTCGGTCCAAAAGGGTAATTTCAGCGTCGCGGCAAGCCAGCAGGATATCGACTCCGGAAAAGTGTTTGAGGACGAATGTCCTGGCAGGGTCTGCGCCTGTCAGGCCGATATTGACCGCGTCCAGCTCACGGGTACGGATTCTATTTCATCCAAAATCAATCTGGCGCTCGACAAGATCGTGCCGCCGAAGTGCAACGCCACTTTGCAGGCTACCGGCAGCACTTCGCAAGTCACCTTCGTCAGCCCGCAGCTTGTCAGCGTGGTCAGCGATCAGCTGGTGCTGGGGCAGGGTGCGAATGGCGGCTGCAATGGCCAGACCGTCGCGCTGACCTTTGACCGTACGAACGGCGCCGAGCTGAAGCTGAAAGATGTTGTGGACGGGAAGGATTTGCCGGCGATTGCCAAGCTGCTGGCGAAGGAAATCACGGATAACCAGCGCAAGCAAAGCCCGGAACTCTTTACGCCGGAAACGGAAGTCGCCAGCAAGATTGCCGCCAAGAATGGCGATTTGGGGCTGTTTTTGCAGGCAGGCAAGGTGATGGTGCAGGTCGATAATTTCCTTTACAGCTGCGCCGAAGGCCATAGCTTTCCGGCCGCCCTCCCAGTACAATATATCCGCAACGACAGGTTGCGTGCAGCAGTAGGTTCCGGAACCAATCCATGAGTATCGTTACGCCCCGCACCCCGGCAGGCACAATGGAGCTTCTGCCGCGGGAGCAAATTGCTTTTCAGCACATGCTGGAAACCATCCGCCGCGGTTATGAACGCTTCGGCTTCCAGCCTATTGAAACGCCGGTTTTCGAGGTGCGCGACGTTTTGCTGACGAAATCAGGCGGCGAAACGGAGAAGCAGGTCTATTTCGTGCAATCGACCGGCGCGCTTGAGCAGGGCCATGCCCCGGACCTCGCGCTGCGTTTTGATCTCACCGTGCCGACCGCGCGCTATGTCGCCGAGCATGAGCGCGAGCTGGTGTTCCCGTTCCGCCGTTATCAGATGCAGCGCGTCTATCGTGGCGAGCGCGCCCAGAAGGGCCGCTTCCGCGAGTTTTA
>JBDHTV010000047.1:0-10695 GCA_039808825.1 Bdellovibrionales bacterium
GCCGCGATCGCGGCGGGACTGGGTATCCCCGAATCTGCGCTCTACGCTTATGGGCCCTATAAAGCCAAGCTGACCTATGATTACCTCGCCACATTGCCCGCGGCGCGGCGCGGCAAGCTGATTCTCGTGACCGCGATCAACCCGACGGCGGCGGGCGAAGGCAAGACCACGACGACCATCGGCCTCGGCGACGCGTTGCGCCGTAGCGGCCGCCGCACCATGATCTGCCTGCGCGAACCGAGCCTCGGCCCCTGTTTCGGCGCCAAGGGCGGCGCGACCGGCGGCGGCATGGCCCGCGTCGCGCCAGCGGACGAGATCAACCTGCATTTCACTGGCGATTTCCATGCCATCACCACGGCGCATAACCTGCTCGCCGCGCTGATTGACAACCACCTTCATTGGGGCAACGCGCTCAATTTCGATGTCCAGCGCATCCGCTGGCGCCGCGTCATGGATCTCAACGACCGCGCCTTGCGCAATCTCGTCGTCGGGCTCGACCATAACGGCCCGCCGCGCGAGGAAGGCTTCGACATCACGGTCGCGAGTCCGGTCATGGCCGTGTTCTGTCTCGCCACGTCGCTGACCGACCTGCAGGAACGGCTCGGCGCGATGGTGATCGGCGAGACCCGCGACCGGCAGCTGATCCGCGTGCGCGATCTCGGCGCGGAAAAGCCGATGGCCGTGCTGCTGCGCGATGCGTTCCAGCCGAATATCGTGCAGACGCTCGAAGGCACGCCCGCGCTGATTCATGGCGGCCCCTTCGCCAATATCGCGCATGGCTGCAACAGCGTCATGGCGACCGAAACGGCGCTGCGCCTCGCCGACTATGTCGTGACCGAAGCCGGTTTCGGCGCCGACCTCGGCGCCGAGAAATTCCTCGACATCAAATGCCGCAAGAGCGGGCTGCAGCCCGCCGCCGCCGTGGTGGTCGCGACCGTGCGCGCGCTCAAGCTGCATGGCGGCACCGCCAAGGACCAGCTTGCGCTTGAGGATGTGGCGGCGGTCCGCGCCGGCAGCGCCAATCTGGTGCGCCATGTCGAAAATCTCAAACGCTTCGGCCTGCCCGTCGCCGTCGCCATCAACCGTTTCACCAGCGACACGGCGGCCGAGCTGGCCGCCATTCAGTCCGCCGCCGACAGCTGCGGTTGCCGCGTCATCGCCTGCAACCATTGGGCCGAAGGCGGCGCGGGCGCACTCGAACTCGCCGAGGAAGTCGCCCGCCTGGCCGAGACCCCGGCGCAATTCGCGCCGCTCTACCCTGACGACCTGCCGCTTGCCGAAAAGATCCGTTGCATCGCCCAAAAAATTTACCGCGCCGCCGCGATTGCGCTTGATCCCGCCGCCGCCAAACAGCTCGCCCAGCTTGAAGCCGCCGGCTTCGGCTTGCTCCCGGTCTGCATGGCCAAGACACAATACAGCTTTTCCGCCGACCCGGCCTTGCGCGGCGCGCCGGAAGGCTTCACGCTGCCGGTGCGCGAGGTGCGCCTCTGCGGTGCGGAATTCATCGTCGCGTTGTGCGGCGATATCATGACCATGCCCGGCCTGCCGCGCGTCCCGGCGGCAGAGAATATCCATCTCGCCGCCGACCGCAGCATTGTCGGCCTGCTCTAATGTCCATCGCCGCTAATCTTGCCCGGCTGCAGCAGCGCATCGCCACCGCCGCGCGCGCCGCCAATCGCCCGCCCGAAAGTGTCGCGCTGATTGCCGTGAGCAAAACCCAGCCGATGGCCGCGGTACAGGAAGCTTATGCCGCCGGACAGCGCCTGTTCGGGGAAAACCGCGTGCAGGAAGCAGACGATAAATTCACGCCGCTGCGCGCCGCCTGCCCCGATCTGCGGCTGCAACTGATCGGCCCGCTACAGACCAACAAGGCGGCGCGCGCGGTGCGCTTGTGCGACAGCATCGCCACGCTCGACCGCCCGAAGCTCGCCGAAACGCTGGCCCAGCTCTATGCGCGTCAGCCCAAACACCCTGACCTGCTCGTCGAAATCAATATCGGCCACGAGCCGCAGAAAGCCGGGATTGCGCCGGAGGCGTTGCCGGACTTCCTCGCGCACTGCCGTGCTCTGGCCCTGCCGGTACAAGGCTTGATGTGCATCCCGCCAGCGGCCCTGGACCCGGCGCCCTTCTTCACCGCGCTGGTCAGGCTTGCCGACACGCACGAACTGCCGATACGCAGCATGGGGATGAGCAATGATTTTGAAACCGCGATCCGCTGCGGCAGCACGCATGTCCGCATCGGCACCGCACTGTTCGGCAGCCGTGTCCCGGTAGCAGAGAAAAATTGATGTTAGCGTGAGCGCCGCACGCGCAACAACTGCGGCTCGCGCTGCGGCCAATGCAGCTGGTAACGGGCTGGCAGGAGCGCCGCGAGCAGCACGCCGAGATTCCCCACCAGATAACAACCGGCCGTGATCATCATCGGCACGTCTTGCGCCCGCAAGGCGGCATAAGCGAGGGCGATCAGCGAGGCCAGGGTAAAACCGCACCAGGACGACAAGGCCATGCTTTTGCGGGTTTCGGGCGCATGCAGTAAGCGGATAATCTGCGGCACGAAGGCCAGCGCGGCACAGCTGCTCGTGACAATATATAACGGCGTTAAAATATCCATGCGCCATACTCCACAATATGGCCCAGTCTCGCACGTCAGCCTTAACGAGCGTTAAATTTCGTTACGAATTTTATGTTTTGCCGAACCGTCAGAGCGGCGCGGGCGGCAGATTATGACACCGGATATTTTCCCGCTCGCAGGTCCGCAGCATCGACTGCACCATCATGCAGATATCGGTGGCCCAGAACAGCCCCTGTTTGGTCAGCTCCGGCCTGATCTTCTCGCTACACCCCGCCTCGGGAAACAGACAGAGATCGTCGTCGCCCACCGAACAGACGCCCATGATCGCGATCCCTTTGGGGATCGGGTCGAATGTCGTCAACCAGCCGCTTTTCTCGGCGGCGCCGGAGAAGGTGTGATGGAACTTCTTCTTGGCCGTCTCGGAATCGACGTCGGCCAGATAAGCGATGAAGAAGATGCGGTTGACATTGACGCCGAGCCAGAAGCGATATTTGTTGAGGTCGTTGCCCGAGCGCACCGTCAGCTCATATTTACGGCCCGAGACGACATATTCCGTCATCATCGAGGTCGCGGCGGTCGGCTCGTTGCCGCTCGCGACAATGCGCATGCAGCCATGCTCGACGGCTTCGTAAAACGGCGTGATCAGCGTATCGAATTCCTGCTGCTGCATTGCGCGGCACTCCACGGTCAGGAGGGATCGCCCCCACTGTCGCCGTTCTTGGTTGATTTTAGCTTAATTTGCCATCATCAACTTCAGGAAAGCGCAGCGGTCAATTCCGGCACGGCCTGGAACAGGTCGGCAACCAGCCCGTAATCGGCCACGCCGAAGATCGGCGCGTCCGGGTCTTTATTGATCGCGACGATGACCTTGCTGTTGCTCATACCCGCGAGATGCTGGATCGCGCCCGAAATGCCGACCGCGATATAAAGCTCCGGCGCCACCACCTTGCCGGTCTGGCCGACCTGATAATCATTGGGCACATAACCGGCATCGACCGCCGCGCGCGACGCGCCCACCGCCGCCCCGAGCTTGTCGGCCAGCGCATCGATGAGTTTGAAATTCTCGGCGCTGCCGAGCCCGCGTCCGCCCGAGACCACCACGCGCGCCGCCGTCAGATCGGGCCGGGTCGATTGCGACAGGCTGCGATTGACAAAGCTGCTGCCGGAAGCACCGGGCGCCGCCGCAACCGTCTGGACCGCGGCGCTGCCGCCGGTCGCCGCCGCCGGGGCAAAGGCGGTGGCGCGCACCGTGATGACCTTGATGGCGTCGGCCGACTGCACCGTCGCGAGCGCGTTGCCGGCATAGACCGGCCGCACGAAAATCTCCGGCGACTCGATCGCCGTGATCTCGGAAATTTGCGCAACATCGAGCAAGGCGGCGACGCGCGGCAGCAGATTCTTGCCCTCGACCGTTGCGCCGGCCAGCACATGGCTATAGGACTTGGCGATCGCCACGATCTGCGGTGCGAGCGCTTCGGGCAAGGCATGGGCATAGGCCGCGTCCTCGACCAGTAGCACATTGCTCACTCCCGCGATCTGCGCCGCTTCCTGCGCGACCGCGCCGCAATCCTGCCCCAGCACCAGCACCGTGACCGGCGCGCCGAACGCGCCCGCCGCGCCGACGACATGGCGCGTGACCGGCTTGAGTTTCTGATTGTCATGTTCGGCGATAACGAGTGTCTGCATCATGCATCCTGTCGGCAAATCGGGCTTAGAGAACTTTGGCTTCGTCGCGCAATTTCGCGACCAGCGTCGCGACGTCGGGCACCTTGCTGCCCGCCTGGCGCTTGGGCGGCTCGGTCACCTTGAGCAGCTTGAGCCGCGGCGTAAGATCGACGCCAAGCTCGGCCGCCTGCACCGTATCGAGCGGCTTTTTCTTGGCCTTCATGATATTGGGCAGCGTGGCATAGCGTGGCGTGTTGAGCCGCAGGTCGGTCGTAATCACCGCGGGCAAAGTCAGCGCCAGCGTCTCGAGCCCGCCGTCGATCTCGCGCACCACCTCCGCCTTGCCGTCCGCGACGGTGAGCTTGGAAGCGAAAGTGCCCTGCGGCCAGTTGAGCAGCGCCGCGAGCATCTGGCCCGTCTGGTTGCAATCGTCGTCGATCGCCTGCTTGCCCATCAGCACCAGCTGCGGCTGTTCGCGCTTGACCAGCGCCGCGAGCACCTTGGCGACCGCGAGCGGCTGCGTTTCGCCGTCGAACGGCACATGGATGCCGCGATCGGCGCCGATCGCCATCGCGGTGCGCAGCATTTCGCCGGCCAGCGCCGGACCGATGGTCACGACGATCACCTCCGTCGCCACGCCTTTTTCCTTGAGCCGCACCGCCTCTTCGACCGCGATTTCGTCGAACGGGTTGAGCGCCATCTTGACGTTGTTGAGTTCGACGCCGCTTTGATCGGCCTTCACGCGGATTTTGACATAGGGATCGACGACGCGCTTACACGGAACCAGGATTTTCATTATACACCGGCAGGGATAGGAACAGGCTATAGATATGGCGCGAAGTGGCCGGTGAATCAATCGCGCACATTGCGGGCTGTGGAAAACCCGGCGGACTGCGGCGAAAAAACGCGGTCCTGGCGCGTTATTGCCGCCCAACCAGATAGGCCGCGAGCAGCAGCAAGACCGCGAGGAACTGGGCGATAATGCGCGCCCGCATCAGCTTGTTGCCGTATTTTTGGGCGAACGCGCCGCCCTTGGCCATGCTGAACAATCCGAGCAGCAATATGGCGACCACGGCGAGCAGCGCGAGCCCGAGCAGGATGAGTGCGAAGTTTTGCATTTTCTGATTATAGCCCCGCCCGCCGCGCCGGCCAAGCTGCGCCGTTCACGCCGCGCGGCGGCAGCGGAAGACGTAAAAATGGTCGAGATAATAACGGATATGCTCGCGGAAACTGGTGAAATAACGGCTCTGCGGCGCATAGCTGACGAAGCGGCGGCATTGCATGGCCTGCGCTTGCACCGCAAAGCCGTTCCCGGCAAAAGCGCGCGCGACATCGTCGAGCGTATAATCCTGTGGCGCCACCGGCGAAAATGCCTTGACCAGTTCGCGCCAGCGCGGCCAGGCCGGATTGTCGGCATGGGCGCCGAGCGCGATATAATAGACGCCGCCCGGCTTGAGCACCGCCGCCATCGCGCGCGCATGGGCGCCAAGATCGGGCAGCAGATACAGCACCTCATGGCTGAAGGCGAGATCAAAATCCCGCCCGGCCTGCGCCGGTTCGCCGCTGACCAGATAGCGCAGCGGTAGCGCCCCGGCCCGCGCTTGCGCCGCCGCGACCGAAGCGGCGGCGCGATCGATGCCGACCCCCGCCTTGAACGGCTTCTGCCGGTAAAGCTGGCGCAAAAAGCCGCCCTGGTTGCAGCCAAAATCCAGGATCGTGGCGGCACCCAGGTCGTTTTCCTGAATCAGGTCGATGAGGCCCTGCCACGATACATCATGCGCTTCGCCCATGCTGGCATCGTCATCGACCGAACCGGTCCAGGCCTGATAGGCTATGTTGTGCTGGCTCATATTTTCCTCATTACGTTAGAAATACTGACCCGGCGGGCACAACGGCACGAATTGATAACCCGGACGCAGCGGCGCGATCCGCCCCAGCTCCATGCCCGGCACCGCGCACCAGTTTGGCAAAATTTCGCCGACTTGCACATGCCCCGGCTCTCGCGTGGCCAGTTGCTGTGCGGTTTTAAGAAATTCTTCGCGCGGCCGCCCGCCATAGGCCAGCGCCTGCACGCGCTGCGGCAGCGTTTCATGGATCGGCGCGCCGAACGGTGCCGTGAGGTAGCGGCTCGCGACCAACCCGATATCGATCGGATTGATCTTGGGCAGCGCTTCGATCGACCCGGCGAGCTTGGCGTTGTTGTCGAAGGCAAAGCCGTTGATCGCGGCGCGCTCAAGCGTCGCCACGCGCGCGGGCTTGTTGTCGTAAATGCCGTTATCGACGATGCCCGGCGCGACCTCGACCGTCGCGAGCTTGCGATCGGGAAAGTGGAATTGCCCCTCGCGCGCCAGCGTCTCCATGTAATTCGTCGAAACCAGCTTGTGCATGGCATCCGCGAGCAGGTTGCCGCCGACGCGGCGCGCCGCAAGCGCCGTCATCGCCACGACGCGCAGCTCTTTTTGCTCGGTATTGGCCATCAGGTCGTAAGCGACCATCGCCATCTGGTGGAACATGCGCGCGCGCTTCGCCGCCGCTTCGATGACATTGTCGACCGCCTCGGCATAAATCGGCCGGAACGGCTGCGCCAGCCCGGCAGCGAACGACTCATACGGCACGATATCGATGCGCGAAACCGGCTGCCGCGTCGCGATCTGCGCCGCCTGCTGATACAGCGCCTGCACCATCGGCTTGCCGCCGGTTTCGACCGGCACAAGATGCAGCCGGTCACGTTCGGGATGCGTGCTGAACGCGCGCGCGACTGCGGCAGCGCGGTCGGGGCGCACCTGCGCCACGATCTGCGCCTGGCTGTTTTCCAGATGCGCCTGCAAAAAGGCGGATGATTGATTCAAAATAAATCCTTCATCGCCGACCTGACGAATCGATTTGGTCGGCGTCACGCGATGCTTGTCCTTATCGAGTTGCTCAACATTCGCGCCCGTGACGAAGACCACCGGCTGCGCCCCGTTCTGCTCCGGCTGCAGCCTGGCACGCGGCAAATCGCCAAATCCCTGCGCCATCAGCGCCTCACGCACCGCAGCCTGATGCACAGCAACACGCTCGCGACGAAAGGATTCAGCTTCAGAATGAAATACGGCGGCCACGGGCGATCTCCATTGAAAAGATTGAAAGAATTCTGCATGAAGGCGAGTGATATAGATAAGAATGATTCCTAATTGCATTAGTTATTGCAAACGATTCCTATTTGCAATAGGAATTCGGGGCATCAAACCGCGCAATCCCTGCACCAACTTCCCTGAGTCCCGCTGATCGCCGCTATGTCCGCATCCACTGCTCCAGCGCATATCTTTCGGCAAGTGCGTAACCTGTTGACGCAGGACGGCGCGCAGCAGCCGGGCCGCACACTGGTCTGCGGCCTGTCCTATCTGCAGCGCATCACGCGCAGCGGCGAGATTACGCTCTGGTACCCCCACGCCGATTATCGCGGCACGCTGCCCCGGCGGCTCGATTGGGTCGCGGTGCGCCAGATCGAGATTCTGCAGGAATCGAGCAATAATCTGATGGAAAGCTTCGATATGATGAACCGCATGGAGTGCATGAAGCGTTTTGCGGCCATGCGCGGCGGCGGCCAGCGGCTCGTCGTGGTGACGGCCGGGCTCGATCACCCGCCGCCCGCGCGCAACGAAAAGCGCCAGTTCGACCAGACGTTGACCGACCGGCTGCGTCGCATGGACCGCATTATGTGGCTCGACGAATTCAGCCGCCATGCTTCGCGCCTGCTTGCCCCGCCGCAGAACAATCTCGCGGCGGCGCTGCCGCATCTCTACACCACGCTCAACGCCGCCACGATCTTCAACCGCCGCAAGGCCGGCATCCATGACCAGGCCATCGCGATGCTCGACCGCATCACGGCAATTCCCACCGGCAACGACCGCATCGACCACAGCGTGATGGTCGGGCTCAAAATGCCGAAAAGCGATCTGCGCCAGGACCGCTTCTTCACCCTGACCGGCGATTTCCAATATATCGGCTTCATGGGCGCGCTCGCCAGCACCTTCCGCATGTTCAACGCCACGGTGCCGACCGCCATGCATCTGCGCTCCTATGGCGACCACATGAAAGGCCGCTGGACGCGCAGCACCGCCGCCTGCGCGACGGGCGGTTGATGGTTTGGGTCTGCCTCTGCCATGCACTGAATGAAACCGCGGTCAATACCGCGATTGCCGCTGCGTCTGAAGACAAGCTGCAGCCCAAACACATTCACCGTCAGTTCGGCGTCAAGGCGCAGTGCGGCGCTTGCCAGCCGCTGATTCAATCGCTGATCGATGCCGCGCGGCAAACGACCACGGACATCGCCGCGCCGCCGCAACGCCCCATAGCCATGCAACGCCAACCGGAGACGCCGCATGACCACCCCAAGCGCTGACCAAACCCCGCCCGTCCGGCAGCCGGACCAGACTCAACCGTACGCCGCACCGGCCAATCCGGGCTGCGCCGGTTGCCTCAAGGCGCAGCTCGGCCAATGCGCGCGCCAGCTCGCCGCCCAAAAACTGGCCGCGGCGCGGCCGGATGAGGCGGGCTTGCAAGTCAAGCTGCCGCAGCTTCAGCATTGAGCGCGCCGCGGCAACGGCTGGCATCGGCCCGCAAAAGCCGCTACAACCGCGGCCATGATTGTTTTGGGGATCGAAACCAGCTGCGATGAGACCGCCGTCGGCATTGTCGACGCCGAACGGCGCATTTACGCCAACCAGATTGCGAGCCAACTGCCGCTCCATGCGCCTTATGGCGGCGTGGTGCCGGAAATTGCGGCGCGCGCCCATTTGCAGCAGCTCGACCGGCTCGTGCTGGCCGCACTGGCCGAAGCCGGACTCGCTTGGCCTGCGCTCGACGGCTTCGCCGCGACCTGCGGCCCCGGCCTGATCGGCGGCGTCATGGTCGGCGCGCTGTTCGGCAAGGCGCTCGCCGCCGCGCGCGGCAAGCCCTTCAGCGCCGTCAATCACCTCGCCGCCCATGCGCTGACCGCGCGCCTGACCGACGACGTGCAATTTCCTTATTTGCTGCTGCTGGTCTCCGGCGGCCATACCCAGCTGCTGCTTGCCGCGAGCGTCACGCGCTTCACCCTGCTCGGCACGACGCGCGACGACGCGGTCGGCGAATGTTTCGACAAGACCGCGAAACTGCTCGGCTTGCCCTATCCCGGCGGCCCCGCACTCGAGGCGCTGGCGCGCGGCGGCGACGCAACGCGTCATCCCTTCCCCTTGCCGCTGCTCGAGCCGGACAGTTGCGATTTTTCTTTCTCGGGGCTCAAGACCGCGGCGCGCACGCTTATCCAGCGTGAACCGGATTTAACGATGGCGCAGCGCGCCGATATCGCCGCGAGCCTGCAACAGACCTTGGCCGCCACGCTGGCCGAGAAAGCGCGGCGCGCCATCATGCACACGCAGGCGGCACGGCCGACGGCGCTCGTCGTCGCCGGCGGCGTCGCCGCGAACCAGACGATTCGTGCGGCGCTGCAAGCCTGCGCCGCGGCGCATGGCTTGCCGCTGCTGGCGCCCCCCGTGCCGCTCTGTACTGATAACGGCGTGATGATTGCCTGGGCCGGATTGGAGCGCCTGCGCCTCGGGCTGCAGGACCCGCTCAGCGCCCCGGCGCGGCCCCGCTGGCCGCTTGAGGAAGCCGCGTGAAGTTACCGTCCGGCGGCCCGCGCCCCGTGCGTCGCATCAACGTCGCTATTTTGCATGATGGTCGCGACGACGCCCTGCGCCGTGCCATTCCCATGCCCGGCGCGGCGATGCCCTTCGTCGGTCGCTGCAGCGCGGAAATAAGCCATGATGAAAACCCGGATCGCCGCCGTGAGCGACGCGCCGCGCCCGCGATGCGCCGCAATCATCGTGCAGACTTCATGCAGGCTCGCGCGCTCGCGCCGGCAAATATCATGCAGCGCGGTCCACATATCGGGCTCGAGCCGCACGCTCGTGCGATGCCCGTCGATCGTTATGTTGCGGCTGACCAGCGAACTGCCCGCCTCGTCGGCCTTCTCACCGACCGGCTGCGCGGCGATATTCTGCGGCGTTCTTATCATAGCATCCCCATCAGCCGCGATTGGCCAGCAACACGCCAGCGCAACGCAGAACACGTTATGCCGGTGTGGTCAGGCGATATACACGTATAGGTGATAATTTGTCAAGCACGAAAATGGGTAGCGCGGCAGGAAAAACTGCTAATACACTGTATTGCAAAGTAACATACAAAAAGAAATCAATGCGACATACAACTATAGGTTACTTTTCATCTTCTTCTGTGCCGGTCACCTGCAAACTCAGCGCATGAACGCGTCCGGCCATCTCCTCCCGCAGCACGGCAAAGACCATTTGCTGGCGCTGCACCCGGCTTTTGCCGTTAAAGGCCGCCGCGCGCAATATTAGCCGGAAGTGGCTTTCGCCCAGCGGATGCGCGCCGCTATGGCCCGCATGTTTGCCCGATTCGTCAATCAGTTCGAG
>JBDHTV010000048.1:0-10434 GCA_039808825.1 Bdellovibrionales bacterium
CCGGTGATGATTTCATCGGCAGCCTTGACGATGGCTTCGCCGAGCTTCTTGTCGAGCCCGCCGAGCTTCATATTGGTCAGCGCCGCCGCCTTTTTCTGGATCCCGAAGGCGCGGATCAGGCCGAGCGGCATACGCTCGCCGCCGATCTTGAAATTCTGCAAGCTGCGCTGGGTCTGCGCCCCCCAATAATGGGCGGCGGGCACATCGATGGGGCCGAAGCTATCGGTCTCAACACGGATATCGGCGGCGGGCTTGCTTGCTTTGGGCATGGTCTCTCTCTTGGGCATAAAAGAAATGCGACGCACCGGAATTGGCGGTGCGTCGCATATTTAGCCCAATTTACACCCGCCAGCAACTTGCCGGTGGCAATGCCCTAGAAATTGGGCATGCGGGCGTTTTTGGGGTACTTGACCTTGAAGCCGAGGTCGAGCGTCTTTTCCTCCTGCGGTTGATAGGTCAGCTCCCACTGGATCACGCCCTGGCGCTTATCCGGGTCGGTCACGAAGCCCTTGGTCGTATGGTCATCCAGCAGCTCGGTCTTGATATCGGCGTCGGTCGAGACCGGATACTGGTCAAACACCGTGATGCTGATCGGCTTGTCATGCAGGTTCTTGATCTTGGTCTGGTAGTAGCGTTCGACCGTAATATCCCCAACGAAGTACAGCGTCGGGTTATCCTGTGTCTGGTTGGTTTTCTGGTAATCGACCTTCACGCGATCATCGATGCCAAAAGAGAGCCCCAGGGTCTCGCCCGGCCGCAGCAGGCTCATGCCCGCATTGCCCATAAAGGCGCCGTCACGATACTTCGCCACCTGCCCCGGAATGATCGGGAACTTCTCGGTATTCGTGACCTTCGCGAACAGATAAGCTTGGGTGCCGGTGCGCGGCGAGACTTCGACATGCAAGCTCGCCTTGAGCGGCTGTTTGCCGACGAAGAATTTAGCCGGTGTGTTGATGGATTTCAGTTCCACCTTGCCCGGCACTTGGAACACGGCGGAGTAATCGGTCGTCACTGCCTGGGCAATCGGCATCTCGGCCTCGCGCCGCTCCGGCTTGGCTTTTTCCTGCAATAAATCCATCCCGCTGCTATCGGCTTCCATTGCCGGCGCGGCGGCTGGCACGGCCATATTTTTCATCGCGCGATAACCATTGAAGGCACCCCCGAGCGCGGCATTTTGGGCATAAACTTCCTTGATGGTCGCGATATACCACGGGCTCAAACGCGGCATTTCGGTGCCCAACTCCGGCCGCGCGGTGGAGAGTGTGAGCGCCACGTCGTGCCAGTCCTCGCCGGTGTTCTGCGCTACCATGCCATATTGTTCGAGCTGGATTTCTCCCTTGCCCGTATCGAGCCGCGCGTCATAAACGGCGTTCCAGGCCACGCCCGGCGTCTGGTATTTCATCGTCAGGTCAAACTCCGTGGCTTCCTTGGCTTCGACCCGGATTTGCACATCGCGGCGTTCACGCTGCGCCGTTTGCACCTGCTGCACGTCACGCTGCAGTTTGACGATTTCCTCGTTGATCTTGCGCAGCTCGATCTGCTTGGTGGCGAGCCCCTTCGCTGTTTCCGCCATGCCGTTTTGCAGCGTCGTCCAGGCCTGCGTCCACTTCTCCGGCGTGAAGTCCAGCTTTGCGCCGCCATTATTCGGCTGCTGGTTGTTCGCACCGTTTTCTGCCACCCGCTCAATGAATTCCTGCCGGATTTCGAGCGCCTTGATTTCGGCTTCGATCAGCGTTTTCTCGTCCATCTTGGCTTGCAGCGCCTTGGTGCGTTCGCGCTCTGCCGCCTGCGCCAGCTCCGCGAGATAGACGTGTTTGACCTCGACCGCGCCGATCTTGACGGCGGCTTCGCCCGAGCCTTCCACGCGCAGCGAGCTTTCATCGAAACCTGCCGGCATATTCTCGACGACGATGGTATGCGCCCCTTGCGGCAGCTTGACCTTGCCGGAGCGGCTGACTAGCGCGCGGTCGGAGAAAATTGTCGCCGCCGACACCGCCGTATCGGCATGGATTTCATCCGCCAACGCAAGATTGCTCCAGCCAAGGCCGACCGTGAGCGAAAGCATCAGGGCAGGAAGGGTTTTACGCATCGTTATTCTCCGTCGCTGAGGGTTATTGTGGCAAGGCTTGCAGAATTTTCTCGAAATACGCGGTTTCAGCCGCGATCGGCTTGGCATACGGATGGTCGGGGCCGATCTTGCCATAACGCACCCGTGGGTCGAAGCGCGTATAAAACGCGCGCGAGTCGAGCATCGCAGGCAACACGACATAATTGCCATCGTGGTTGGCGAAAACGGTCACCGCGTCGCCGACCTGCCAGTCATAGGCGGCGTCGCAGCTATTAATGCGGCGTTCGGCCTGATCCAGTACCGTCAGCTCCGCACCTTGCACGCCTTTATAGGCGTGCGTTACGCTCAAGCGGATGGTCTGGCCGATTACCTTGATATCCTGTTTCGCGGCTTCAGCACGCTTGTTGGCGAGGAATTGCGGCTGGGCTGGCGCAAAATCTTCCGGCAATCCTGCCGTTACGGCTATCACCTTGCCGGTCAGCACAATATCGGACTGCGCAAACACCTCATCCTGCGTGACCGGCTGACGCGGCGCGGGCGAACAGGCGAAGGCCGCAGGGGCCAGCAGACAGGCGAACAATATATATTTCATAAGCTTAGGCATTAGCCGTCTCCACCGTGGTAGCCGATTATTGTATCAGACGGCGGAACGAGCCAAAGCCTTGGTGGAAAGAACAAAAATTCTGGCTGGGGGTCAGTTATTCATCTGCTTTAATAAAAACATCGACTAACTGACCGATATAAAGTGGCTTTTCGCTTGTATTAATCATGTATAGCACTTCGATGACTCGCGTATCGACGCGCTCACTGGTAGAGCCGGTCAACGACTTGCGCGGTATGACATAAGGCTCGATACGCACGAAAGTCAGCGGAAAACGAACATCGCGATTGCCGCGCAGCGCGCCCGTTGCCTCCATTTGCGGCTTCAGCCGCCATAAATCGTTTTCGTCGATGCTGATACGAACATAAAGCGGATCATCGCCACCTAGCACGATCGGCGATTGGTTGCCGTTAGCCTCGACAAAATTACCCGGCCGGATGTTGACCTTGAGCACCCTGCCCGCAACCGGCGCGTTCATCGTCAGTTTGGCAAGCGCGACCCTGGCGGCTTC
Organism: Bdellovibrionales bacterium; assembly: GCA_039808825.1. Taxonomy (GTDB): domain Bacteria; phylum Pseudomonadota; class Alphaproteobacteria; order UBA9219; family RFNS01; genus JAGOHT01. The sequence continues at coordinate 3,181 of JBDHTV010000048.1, forward strand.
CAGCCGGGCCTGCGCGGCGTTCACATTCGCTTCGGCCACCGTAACGGCGGCAGCGGCGGCCTGCTCGGCAAAAGTCAACCGCTCGATGCGATCGGTGGTAATACTCACGCCACGCGTCAGATTCCCGGCCCGGCGCAGTTGGTCTTTCTGATCCTCGAGTTGAACTCTGGCAGATGTATGCTGCGCTCTGGCAGCCGCCAGCTCCGTCTCGCGAATGGCTAGGTCTGCTTTCGCCGTGCGATCATCCAGCATGAATAACGGCGCCCCGGCCTGGACGACATCGCCCTCCGTTACGGCAACCTGTTGGACTATGCCTGCCGTATAACTGCCCACAACGACATTGCGGGTGTTGGCCTCTATCAGCCCGGAACCAGAGATGGCGTGCTGATATGGGCTTTCAAGCGGCAGATTAAGCTGTTTGGGTGGCGCTTCCGGCGCATTGGCCTGCGCCAATGTAAAGAACCCGGCATAGGACAGGCCGAGCGCCCCAAGCAGCGGGATAGCATAACGGGTTACAAGCTTTTGGCGCGGCATGGCTAATCCTTTTCTCTCAAACGCCGCTGTCAGCGGCGATATCGGTGATATGGCCGTCATCCATATGGGCAATACGGTCGGCATAGGGGAAAATACGATTGTCATGCGTCACGATGACCATTGTCGCTCCGCGTTCATGCACGGCTTTCCGCATCAGCCCCATGATCTGCTCGCCGGTCACATGATCGAGCGCGCTGGTTGGCTCGTCGCAAACGATAAGTTGGGGCTCGTGGATGAGTGCACGGGCGATGGCCACGCGCTGCTGCTGCCCACCGGAAAGTTGCTGCGGCATGGCATCCGCGCGGTCACCGAGGCCAACCTCCGCCAATAGCGCCTGCGCGCGACCGCGCGCGGTCGCACGCTCAATCCCGTTGATAATCAGCGGGATGGCAACATTCTCCGCGACCGTCAATGCGGGCAGTAGATTGTATGATTGAAAGATAAATCCGACATGGCGCGCGCGAAAATCGACCGCCGCTGCCGGAGACAAGCGTGCAATCTCCGTACCGAGAACACGGCACTGCCCGCTATCCGGCCGCAGAATGCCCGCAATGATCGAAATCAGTGTGGTCTTGCCGCACCCCGAAGGGCCGACAAGCATGATCATTTCGCCCTGCCGCACAGCCAGGTCGATGCCGCGCAGCGCAACCACGCGGCTTTCCTTGTCGCCGAACGACTTGGTGATAGCATGACATTCAACGGCATACGCAGCTGCGGGTTCAGGAACGGCACGCATGCTCAACTCCGGAACACGGTCGCCGGATCGAGCCGGATGACAGCTCTTATCGAAAGCAGCGCCGCGAGCATGACGATCAGTAACACGCCGCCGCCGCTGAAAATGAGCAATTGCCACGGCATGTAAAAGGCCAGCACGCTGCCCGCCACTGCCGTACCGAACAAGGCAGAGAGTCCCACCCCTATGCCATAACCGATCAGCCCCACCACGGCGGCCTGCAGCATCACCATGCGCACGAGCGTGGTATTACGCACGCCCATCGCCTTGAGCGCGGCAAACTGTTTCAGACTTTCACGGACAAAACTGTGGAACGTCTGCCCGGCAACGGCTGCGCCAACCAGAAAACCGAGAAACACCGAGATGCCGAAATTGATCGGAATGCCCGTATTCTTCATCCAGTACTGCCGATTTACAATTTTGAACGCGTCCTTGCTGTAAGCGGTCAGGCCGGTATGCGCACGAATATCCGCTGCGACTTGCTCGACATCGGCGCCAGGCTTGGCTTTGACAAGAATATAGGTCAACATCCGCCGCTGTCCTGGCGCATAGCGCATGGCCCGCGCGTAAGTGGTGAAAGCCAGTGGTTGGGTCGTAAATGTACGATCAAGCTTGGCAATGCCCACGACGACCGAGCGTTGGTCATTGATTTCCAGAACATCGCCAACCCTCAGGGGGCGTTTCTTGCCGGTGGCGGAGTCCGTGATCGAATAGCGCTCGCTCGCGGCGTTGGCATCGATGATGATGCCATCGTCCTTGCGTAAATCGGCGAGCGAACCTTGCAACATGATTTTCGGTGCCCCAATGAGCGTTGCATCATCGACCCCGGAGATATCGATAATTTTGCGCTGGCCGTCAGGCAGTAGCACCGTCAGCAGCCCTTTGAACAACGGAACCGCCCACGCTACACCTGGCACACCGCGCACGCGCTGCAACTCCGTATCGCGGAGCGGTTTGCTTTCCTCGACAAAATCCACCGTCGGGTCCATTACCCAGATGTCGGGCAGCGACAACTCGCCGACATAACTATAAGTGCGGCTGATCAGTCCTAAAAAAATGGCGGGCTGCTGCGTCATGATAAGCGCGGCAAAAGTTATGCCGACTATCATGGCGATATATTTACCGCGGTCACCAAACAGCATCTGGAGCGCAATGAAGTTCATCGCGGTTTTATAAAAGAAAACGCGCGCCACCGCTACTGCATGACGCGCGTCGATGATCAAGAATCTTAACGAACTTAGGCTTCCTTGAAGATCAGGCAGGCATTGGTGCCGCCGAAGCCGAAGGAGTTGGATAGCGCGATCTTGATATTGCGCTCCTGCGCCTTGTGCGGCACCAGGTTAATGCCGGTGCATTCCTCCGACACATTATCAAGGTTGAGCGTCGGCGGCGCGATATCCTTATTAACGGCCATGATCGAGTAAATGGCCTCGACCGCTCCGGCCGCCCCAAGCAAATGGCCAATGGAGGACTTGGTCGAAGACAGCGCGACCTTGCCATAAGCCTCGCCGAACAAGCGGCGCACGGCGCGCAGCTCGATCTCGTCGCCTTTGGGCGTCGAAGTGCCATGGGCGTTAATATAATCGATCTGCTCCGGCTTTAGCCCGGCGCGTTGGACCGCCATGCGCATGGCGCGGAAAGCGCCGTTGCCTTCTTCATGCGGCGCGGTCATGTGATAAGCATCGCCCGACAGGCCATAGCCGACCAGCTCGGCATAAATCTTCGCGCCGCGCTTCTTGGCATGCTCATATTCTTCGAGCACGAGGATACCCGCACCCTCGCCCATCACGAAACCATCGCGATCCTTATCATAAGGACGCGAGGCTTTCGTCGGCGTGGCGTTAAAGGAAGTGGACATGGCGCGCGCAGCGCAGAAACCCGCAATACCGACGCGGCAGATGGCGGATTCCGCCCCGCCCGCCACCATCACATCCGCATCTTCCAGCATGATCATACGCGCGGCGTCGCCAATCGCATGCGCGCCGGACGAGCAAGCCGTGACCACGGCGTGGTTCGGGCCGCGGAAATCATGGATGATGGAAACCTGGCCCGAAGCGAGATTGATCAACGACGCCGGGATGAAGAACGGCGACACACGGCGCGGGCCGCGCTCGAACAAGGTGATCGATGTGTCGTAAATTTCCGGCAAGCCGCCGATGCCGGAACCGATCAACACGCCCGTCCGTTCGCGCGCTTCGTCGTTCGTGGGCACATAGCCGCTGTCTTTGATAGCCTCATCCGCCGCCGCGATGGCATAATGGATGAACAGATCCATCTTCTTCTGGTCTTTGGGCGCGACGAACTTGTCCATATTGAGCAAGCCCGGCCCATCGCCGCGCGGCACCTGACCAGTGACCTGGCACGCAAGATCAGCAACCTCGAAGCCCTGGGTGATGCCGAGACCACTCTCGCCCGCGGTCAGGCGTTGCCAGTTATGATCGACCCCAACGCCAAGCGGAGAAACCATACCCATACCGGTGACGACTACTCTGCGCATTCCTGACACAACCCCATTCCTGTTCTAAAATTCCGTGTTTGCCCAACGGACACGCCCGGTTCGCTATAAAAGCGAAACGCACGCAACACCTTCTATGATGTGCGTGCGTTTTCTTGTCCGTCAAGACCTTACCTTTGCGTTCGCAAGGGCAAAATCAAGCCGCCTTCTTCTGGCTGATATAATCAATCGCGTCCTTGACAGTCGCGATCTTTTCCGCCGCATCATCGGGAATTTCGACGCTGAAAGCTTCTTCAAACGCCATGACCAGTTCCACGGTATCAAGGCTGTCGGCCCCAAGATCATCAACGAAGCTGGCGTTTTCCGTCACTTTGGCGGCATCGACACCCAAATGCTCGACGACGATCTTCTTTACCTGTTCGGCCACATCACTCATGGTACGACTTACCTTTCCGTAGGTTAAAACATGCCGGTTCGACCGGTTATCAATAGTCAGCGCGCCGCCGACGGAATCGGGCGCGCACGGTAGGCAAGATGTCTAAGCGCCAAAGGGCCCGCTGTCCAGTGTCTTGCGCAGCTTTAGCTTTCCTGTAGCTTGCGGGCTTGGCACAATAAGCAATCGCGTTAACTAAAATCTGCCGATTCTCCGGGCCAGCACGCTTCAATTTTGAGATTTATCATATGGTTAGACAGAGTTTTGCGCCGCGCCGCGGCGTTATGACTGCCTCCGACGACAAGCAAAATGGCAAGCGCGATCTCAAGCCGCTGCGCCAGGTTCTGCCTTTTCTCAAGCCTTATGGCTGGCAGATCGTCGGCGCGCTCACGGCGCTCGCGGTCGCAGCCGGGACTGTGCTGGCCATTGGCGGCGGGCTGCGTATGGTCGTCGACCGGGGTTTCGTGACTGCCAATCCGGCGATGCTCGACCATACGCTGGCGTTGCTGTTCGCCGTTATCGTTGTACTGGCCATCGCGACCTATACCCGTTTCTCGCTCGTTTCATGGCTCGGCGAGCGCGTGGTCGCCGATCTGCGGCGTGCCGTCTATGCGCACTTGTTGAAACTGAGCCCGACATATTACGAAACCGCGCGCAGCGGCGACATCATTACCCGGTTAACCACCGATACGACCATTCTGCAGGTGGTTATCGGCTCTTCCGCCTCCGTGGCGCTGCGCAATACGCTGCTGCTGATCGGCGGATTGACCATGCTGATGATTACCAGCGGCAAGCTGACGATTCTGGTGCTGATTGTCGTTCCTATCGTCATCGCGCCAATCATCATCATCGGGCGCAAGGTGCGCGGCTTTTCACGCATCAGCCAGGAGAAGATCGCCGAGGTCAGCATCTATATCGATGAGACCATTCATGGCATCAAGACGGTGCAGGCCAACACGCACGAAACATACGACTTTAAGCACTTCACCACGCGGGTCGAGGAAGCGCTGCAGGCGGCGATGCAGCGCATTCGCGCCCGCGCCTTGATGTCGATGATCGTCATCGTGCTGGTCTTCAGCGCGATCGGCGTCATTTTGTGGATCGGCGGCCACGATGTCCTGACCGGCGCAATCACGGCAGGGCAGCTCTCCTCTTTCATTTTTTACTCCATCATCGTGGCAGGCGCGGTCGGCGCGGTCAGCGAAGTTTCCGGCGACCTGCAGCGCGCGGCGGGTGCGACCGAACGTATTTTTGAGATCCTTGCGGTAGAACCGGACATCGCGGCGCCCGCACAACCTGTGCCGCTCCCGACGCCGGTGCGCGGCGCGCTGGCATTCGACTCCATCACGTTTGCCTATCCGTCGCGGCGCGAAACCCCGGCGCTGCGCGGCCTCTCTTTGCAAATCGGCGCGGGCGAGAAGCTGGCGCTGGTCGGCAGCAGCGGCGCGGGCAAGACCACTTTGTTCCAGCTGCTGTTGCGTTTTTACGATCCGCAGCAAGGCAGCGTCATGCTCGACGGCATCGATATCCGGCAGCTTGACCCGCTCGCGTTACGCAGCCAGATCGGGCTGGTGGCGCAGGAGCCCGTCATCTTCTCGCTCAATGCCTGGGATAATATTCGCTATGGCCGCCCCGGCGCGACGGATGAAGAAGTACTGGCAGCGGCGCGCGCCGCGCATGCCGACGAATTTCTGCTCAAGCTGCCGGAGGGGATGAACAGCCATCTCGGGGAAAAGGGCGTGCGCCTGTCGGGCGGGCAGCGGCAACGGATCGCGATTGCCCGTGCCGTGCTGCGCAACCCGCCGATTCTGCTGCTCGACGAGGCGACCTCGGCGCTCGATGCCGAAAGCGAACGCTATGTGCAGGATGCGTTGGAGGCGTTAATGCAGAACCGCACAACGCTTATCATCGCGCATCGGCTTGCAACGATTAAAAATGCCGATCGCATCGCGGTGCTCGACGAGGGTCGTATCGTGGCGACTGGCAAGCATCAGGAGCTGATGCAGCAGGAAGGGCTATACGCCAAGCTTGCCCGGTTGCAGTTCCAGGCTTAATTCCCGTGCAGCGGGGTCGGCGGCGTCGCCTCCGGCGCGGTGACCTTATCTTGCGCCTCCGGCTGCGGCAGCTGCCGCGCCTGCGGCACGGTGACCAGCCGGTCAGCCTTGTCCGGCTGTGGCGCATCGTAGCATTCGACCTGGCTGATTGTCTTGTAGCACCATTGCGGTAAGGGCGGCTCCGGCGTCACGGTCTGGGTGCCGTTCACCAGATTCACCCATTTTTCCGGCCAGTGATCGGGGATGCTGCAGGCGCAGAGCGACACAGCAAGAAGCAGCAGAGAGAAGGCATGCTGGAATTTCATACGGACCAGACTATAGTAACTGCATGAACGAGACAAGATCCACCTTGGTGCCGGAACGCGGCGTGATCACACTGGCAGGCAATGACCGGCTGAGCTTCCTGCAGGGACTGGTCAGCAACGATGTGCTGGCAGCGAAGGAACGGCAAGCAGTCTATGCGGCGCTGCTTACGCCGCAGGGTAAATTCCTGTTTGAAATGTTCATCGTAGCGACGGCTGACACGCTATGGTTGGACGTCGAGGCACAGCAGGCTGAGGCGCTGCTGGGCAAGCTCAATAAATACAAGCTGCGGAGCGATGTCACGTTCACCAATCGCTCGCAGGAATTCGGCGTTGCCATCGCCGAGGATGATCCGGGACGACCGTTAAGTTTCAGCGACCCGCGACTTCCGGAGTTGGGCTGGCGCTTCATCGCACCACGCGCGCAGTTGCCCGCCGAGAACGCCGCCATATTGGCAGATTATGAGGCGTTGCGGTTGCAGCTTGGCGTGTCCAACGGCAGCCGCGATATGGTGCCCGGCGAAAGCATTTTGCTGGAGGGCAATTTCGATTATCTCAACGGCGTCGATTTCAGCAAGGGTTGCTATATGGGCCAGGAGCTGACAGCGCGCACGCATTATCGCGCCCTGATCAAGAAGCGGCTTTATCCGGTCAAGAGCGCCCATGGCCCCTGCCCGGAGCCCGGCACCTTGCTCTATCATAATGGACAGGAAGCGGGCGTCATGCGTTCATCGCTGGGCGCG
>JBDHTV010000049.1:0-10335 GCA_039808825.1 Bdellovibrionales bacterium
AGCCGCGTCGACAGCCTGATGGTGGCGAGCGCGATGATGGCTTCCGGCAACCGGCTCTCGGTATTGAGCGCCGAAGATTCGGTCGAGGAAGCCGTGCAGATGGATGCGGGCGCGGTGCAGGCCGTGATGCAGGAGATGCGTGACAATTTCGACTATGTCTTCGTCGATGTGCCGCGCCATCTGATCGCAACGCAGCGCCGCCTGATCGCCGAGGCGAGTGCCGTGATCGTGCTGACCGAGCAGTCGCTGGTCGGCATCCGCGACACGCTGCGGGTCAAGATGGCGTTGCGCAGCATTGATCCGACCTTGCCGCTCCTGGTCGTGACCGCGCGCCACGCCAAGGAACGTCCGGCTCATATCGACGCCACGACCTTCGAAAAGAACAGTCAGGGCAAGATCGATTTCACGATTCCGGAGGAAAGCAAGATCGCACTCGAAGCCGCGAACGCCGGCAAGCCGGTCGCGGCGATGATGCCGAATAGCGCGACGGCCAAGGCCTATCGCGCCATTTTACATCATCTGACCGGGAAGCAGAAGCAGGCGGTCAAGAAAAGCGGCTGGTTCGGCGGCAAGGACGATAAAGACAAGAGCAAGGACAAGAAGGCATGACCCCGCCCGAGGACAATGGCCGCATGGATCTGTCTATCCGGGCGTTGCGCGACCGGCTGTTGCCGCAGCTGCGCGACAAGATTCCAACCGACAAGGCCGCGACGATGGCGCGCGCCGAGATTGCGCAGATCGCGCGCGATGTCACCGCCAACTTCTATACGCAGCATCAGGTGACGGTCAACACGCTCGACCAGCGCGATCTGATCACGGCGCTGATCAACGGGTTCCTTGCCAGCGTTGGCAGCGGCAGCGCCGCCGCGACCGTGATGCGTATGGAGATGCCCGCGGCCAAGCCAGCTACGGCAGCGGCGGCTCCGTCTGCCGCAGCTGCAGCGCCCGCCGCCGACTTGCGTGGTTTGCCGTCCTCTTCGGTTGATCAGGCAAAATTGCGGCTGCAGCCGATGCTGATGGAGCGGATCGATACCTCCGCGGCGGCCAAGATGGATCGGGCGCAGCTGACGCGCGACGTCACCGATCTGGTCAAGGACCTGCTCGGCGAAACCCATATTCAGCTCAACGCAGCGGAGCGACAGGAGCTCGTCAATCGGCTCATCGACGACATGCTGGGCCTCGGTCCCATCGAACCGCTGCTGGCAGACGAAACGATTTCTGAAGTCATGGTCAACGGCCCCAAGCAGGTCTATGTCGAGCAGCGCGGCAAGCTCACGCTGACCAGCGTGCAGTTCCGTGATAATGCTCACGTGCTCGCGGTCGCGACGCGCATTGTGACCGCGATCGGCCGCCGTATCGACGAAACCACGCCGCTCTGCGACGCGCGCCTCGCCGACGGCAGCCGCGTCAATATCATCATCCCGCCGCTCGCCATCGACGGTCCCACCATCACCATCCGTAAATTCTCCAAGAAGAAGATCACGCTCGATTCGATGGTCAAGTTCAACAGCATCTCGCCGCAGATGGCGACGGTGCTGCAGATCGCGGGACGTGCACGCTGCAATATCATCATCTCGGGCGGTACCGGCTCCGGTAAAACCACGTTGCTCAACGCGCTGTCGCAGATGATCGATCATGGCGAGCGTATCGTTACCATCGAAGACGCCGCCGAGCTGCAGCTGCAGCAGCCGCATGTCGTGCGGCTCGAAACCCGGCCCGCGAACCTTGAAGGCCATGGTGAGATTACCATGCGCGACCTGCTCAAGAACGCGCTGCGTATGCGACCCGACCGCATCATCGTCGGCGAAACGCGCGGCGGCGAAGCCATCGACATGCTGCAGGCGATGAATACCGGCCATGACGGCTCGCTCTCGACCGTCCACGCCAACCGGCCGCGCGAGGCGCTGATGCGCCTTGAGAACATGGTCGGCCTCGCGGGCGTCAATCTTGCCCCGCGCGCCATCCGCATGCAGATCGCGTCCGCCGTCGACATGATCGTGCAGGTCAGCCGCATGCGCGACGGCTCGCGGCGTATCACCCATATTTCCGAGATTACCGGCATGGAAGGCGAGGTCGTCACCATGCAGGATCTTTTCACCGCCGAGGTGGAAGGCGAGGGCATGGACGGCAAGCTCAAGGTCAACTTCATCAATCATGGTCTGCGGCCCGCCTTCCTGCCCAAGGCGCAATATTTCAATCTCGACCGCCAGCTGCTCGAGGTCATCGCCCAGAAATGAGCCGGGTATTAAGCAAAAGGCTGGACCGCGTGAGCGGCAAGCAGCCCGAAAAGCCCAAAGCCAAAGGTGAACAGCTCAATCTGCGCCGCGATTCCGGCGAAAGCTCCATCAAGTTCCTCAACAAGATCGTGCATAAACTGCTCAAGAACCCGGAGCAGGTACGGCTCAAGCTCGAGCGCACGGGCCGGAACATCGCGCTCAGCGAATATGTCCTGCTCAATGGCGTGCTGATCGTCATCCTTTATCTCCTGTTCAGCAAGATCATGGCGCTCGGCTTGGTCCGCAGCGCGCTGTTCGGACTGATCGGCGGCATCTATATCCCGCACATGATTGTGAGCCGCATGGGCAAGAGGCGGATTCAGAAATTTCTCAAATATTTTCCCGAGTCAATCGATACGATGTGCCGCGGCCTGCGCTCCGGCCTGCCGATCGCCGAATCCATGGCCGCCGTGGCGCGCGAAATGCCGGACCCCATCGGTCTGGAGTTCGAACGCATCACCGACGCCGTGCGGCTCGGCAAGACGATGGAACAGGCGATGTGGGACGTATCGCGCCGCATCGACACGTCGGAGTTCCGCTTCATGATCATCGCCATGGCGATCCAGCGCGAGACCGGCGGCAATCTCGCCGAGACGCTCGGCAACCTCGCCGACCTGTTGCGCAAGCGCCGGCAGTTGCGGCTCAAGATCCGCGCGCTCTCTTCGGAGGCGCGCGCCAGCGCGCTCATCATCGGTTCGCTGCCTTTCGTGATGTTCCTCATCCTGTTCGTGATCAACCGCGACTATATCATGCAGATGGTCAACACCGGGCAGGGGCGCATCATGCTTTATATCGCGCTCGGGTTGATGGCGGCGGGCCACGGCATCATGGCCAAGATGATCCGGTTTGAAATATGACCTTATTCCGCGAAGGCAACGTTACGCTCTGGGTCTATGGCATCGTCGGCGCCATCGTCGTCTGGATTATCTGGAAAGTCCTGCTCGAGAGTAACCCGCTCGAAGCGCGCTTGCGCGCTGTGAGCCAGCGCCGCCGTGAGCTGGTCAAGGAGGCGCAGAAGCGCCCGAGCCGCCGCGCCAAGGACAAGACCAAGCAGATCAGCCTGATGAAGCGCATCGTCGCCAAACTCAAGCTGCAGAAGAAAGACAACAATAATACCGATCTTAAGCTGCAGCTGCTGCGTGCCGGCTATCGCGGGCGCGACGCCGTGGCCGTCTACCTGTTCAGCAAGGTGGCGCTGGCGGGCGGCATCGCCTTTTTCTTCTCGTTCCTTGCCTTCGCGGGCGGCAGCTACAAGAGCAAGCCCGCGCTGATCATCCTCGCCCTGCTGTGCTTTACGCTGTTTGGTTGGTTCCTGCCCACCATTCTGGTCAAGAACGCGGCGGTGAAGCGCCAGCAGGTCATGAAGAAGGCGATGCCGGATGCGCTCGATCTGATGGTGATTTGCGCCGAAGCCGGCCTGTCGCTCGATGCCAGCATGGATCGCGTCGGGCGCGAGATCGGCCAGACCTATCCGCTGGTCGGGGAAGAGTTTGCCTTGACGTCGGTCGAGCTGAGCCTGCTGCCTGAGCGCACCAAGGCGTTGCAGAATTTCGCGGATCGTGTCGATCTGCAATCGGTGCTGTCGCTCGTCAATACGCTGATCCAGACCGAGCGTTACGGCACGCCGCTGGCGCAGGCGCTGCGCGTGCTGGCGGGCGAGATGCGTGACGAGCGGATGATGAAGGCCGAGGAAAAAGCCGCGCGCCTGCCCGCCGTGATGACTGTGCCGATGATTCTGTTCATCCTGCCGACTTTGTTCATTATCATTATCGGCCCTGCCGCGATCAAGGTGATGAAGACGATGGCCGCGCAATAACACGGCTGCTAAGATCGCGCATGCGCCGTTTTCTTGTCATCGGACTGTTGCTGTTTAGCTGTGCTACTGGGGCTGTTTGGTTGGCAGGCGGTGTCCTCGTTGCCCCAGCGCAGCGCGTGATCGGTCCCCCACCGCCTGATTTGCCGGTGATGGCTGTTGCTTTCTCAAGCGCATCCGGTGCCACCATCAAGGGCTGGCTGGTGGCTGGTGAGAAGGGCAAAGGCGCAATCTTGCTCTTGCACGGTGTGCGCGCTGACCGGCGGACTATGTTGGATCGCGCCCGTTTCTTACACACGGCGGGTTATCATGTGCTGTTGATTGATATGCAGGCGCATGGTGAATCGACTGGTGCGGCCATCACATTCGGCGTCAAAGAGGCGCAGGATGTGCAGGCCGCTTTGGATTATCTGACAGCGCAACTGCCGGACGCGCCTATCGGAGTGATCGGCGCCTCGCTTGGCGGTGCGGCGCTGGTGCTGGCCGAACCCAAAGGCCGTGTGCGGGCCGTGGTGCTGGAGGCGGTTTACCCGACGATTGAGGATGCGGTTGCCGACCGCCTGGCAAAATATCTCGGCCCGCCGGGCCCATGGCTCGCGCCACTGCTGCTCTGGCAGCTGGAGCCGCGTCTGGGCGTGAAGCCGGACCAGCTGCGCCCTGTCGACCATATCGCGGCGCTGCAAACGCCGTTGCTGCTCTTGAACGGCACGCTTGACCAGAACACGACGCCGACCGAAGCGCAGCGCCTTTATGCAGCCGCAGCAGAGCCGAAATCGCTATGGCTGGTGCCCGGGGCCGCGCATGTCGATCTCTATCGCGCCGCACCGGAAGCATACCGCGCCCGCATCACTGCCTTCTTTGCGCGCTATCTGTCGTCTGCGCCATAATGGCGCAGACGGCGCCCTGCGCGCTTTTGTCATGCTGCGTTTGCCGCGCGGCGCGCGCTAGCCTGCCCCCATGCTGAACTTTGCTTCCTTGACGGCTGCGCCGGTCGCCCAAAGCCCGTTCTCCTATTTCACCGCCACCAATGTGCTGGCGGATGGGGATCTTGCCGCCGTGGCGCAGGATTTCCCGGCGATCAGCGCGCCGGGCATTTTCCCGCTCAGTACCTTGCATTACGGCGAAGCTTTTGCCGCCTTGATCGCGGAAATCCAGAGTCGACGCATGGCGCTGCTGCTGGGTGAGAAGTTCGGTGTCGATCTCGCCGACAAACCGTTGATGATCACGGTGCGCGGTCAATGCCAGCGCAAGGATGGTCGGATCCATGCCGACTCGAAGGACAAAATCGTCACCTGTCTGCTTTACCTCAATGACAAACATTGGGATCAGAGCGGCGGCCGGCTGCGTCTGCTGCGCAACGAACACGACATGGACGATATGATTGCGGAAGTACCGCCCGACGGCGGCACTTTCGTCGCTTTCAAGCGCGCCGACAACTCATGGCACGGCCATAAGCCGTTCGAAGGACCGCGCCGCTACATCATGTTCAACTGGGTACAGTCGGAGACGGTGCTGGCCAAAAATGTCGGCCGCCATCGGCTCTCCGCCTTTTTCAAGCAACTGCGCGGCAAACCCGCCGCGCAATATTAAGAGGATGCCGATGCCCGCCACCTTGCGTCAAGTTGATGAAGTGCCGTCCTCGACCACTCAATGCTTCCTGCAATGTCTGCTGGCGGCGCAGCACGAGACGGCGCCGTATGACCACTGGCTGCTTGATCGGCCGCTCCCGGTTGCCGATATCGACGCGATTGCCAACCTGCCTTTCGCGCCGCCCGATGGTGCGGTCTTCAACGGCAAGCGCGAGACCAACAATGCCACGCGCGTTTATTTCACCAAAGAGAATCAGGATCGTTTTCCGGTCTGTGCCGATCTGGTGCATTGTTTCAACAATTCGCTGGTCAAGGCCGCGATAACCAGCACGACCGGCGCCGATATCAGCCAGGGCTTGTTGCGTATCGAATATTGCCAGGATATCGACGGCTTCTGGCTCGAGCCCCACCTCGACATCAAGGTCAAGCTGTTTACGATGCTGATCTACCTGTCGGACGATCCGAACTTGCATGATGCCGGGACGGACATTTACGACGCGACGCCGGACCATAATCTGGTCGCGAGCGTGCCCTATGAAAAAAACACCGGGCTGATTTTCATTCCCGGCACGAATACCTGGCACGGCTTCAGCAAGCGGCCCATTCGCGGCCTGCGCAAATCCATCATTATCAACTATGTCACGCCGGAATGGCGCGACAGCTGGGAGCTGGCTTATTAAGCGGCAACTTAGCTTTTGGGGGTTGCCCAGATATCGACCGCGACGGTTACCGGAAATTTGATCCAGGCATCGCTGGCATATTCGCCCTGGCCCACGCCGTAATCATTGCGCTGGATAACTGTGCTGCCGACGGCATGGGTCTTGCCGTTTTCGGTCGTGAGCGTGAACGGCAGTTGCACCGGCTTGCTGATCCCGCGAATGGACAATTTGCCTTCCGCCAGATACTGGTCTTTCCCCGTCGTTTTGATGCTGTCGCTCGTGAAAACGGCGTCCGGGAAATGTGCAACATCGAACCAGGTGCTTTCAGGCAAGGCGCTGTCGCGGTCGGCCGAACCGGCGAAGGCGCTGCCGGTCGCGATGGTCGCCTTGAGCGTGCTATGCGCCAGGTCGTCCGGGCTGAAGCGTAGATCGATGGTGAATTGCTTGAAGCCGCCGTTGAACTTCTCGTCACCCTGCTGCGCCGTGAAGCCGAGCTTGCTCTGGGCGCTGTCGATCGTCCAGTCCTGCACCGCAAAGGCCGGAGTCGTGAGCGTGGTCAGCAACAGGGCCGATACGATTTTCATGCGCGTTCTCCTCGCAGCAATTTGAGCAGTTTGTGGCTGAAAAGCGGGGTCATGCGCAGCACCACATCGTTCTTGAGCATAAAATGATGCTTGAGTGCCGCGCCGGCATGGAGACAGAGCAGTCCGATCAGAATATAGGCCATTGTCTCATGCAGTTCGAAAAACTGATGCGAGGCCCCGGGGGTATCCTGAAAAAACGGCAGATGCGGCAGCGTAAACAGGCCGAAAATGACGGTCGGAATCTTGAGCGGCGAGGTCGAAGCGCCGAGCCAGCCAACGAGCGGCAAACCGATCATCAGCCCATACAGCCCGAAATGGACGAGATGAGCAACGGCTCTTTCCCAGCGCTTGCTCTCCGGCGGCAGCGGCGGCGCGCGATGCGTAAGCCGCCAGGCGAGCCGCAACAGGCTCAAAGCCAGCACAGTGATGCCGAAGGATTTATGCAGCTGGTAGAGCTTGTATTTAAGCGGATCGGCCTTATCGATAGCGCCCATCACGAAGCCGACGATGAGCAGGCCGATAATCAGGATGGCGATCAGCCAGTGCAGGCCGATCGCCACCTTATTATAACGTAGAGGAGCTACAGCGCTCATTACGACTTATGCAACTCGGTTTCGATGATGAGCTGCACCTGGTCGCCGACCATCGGCAGCCACTTGCTGACGCCGAAATCCGAACGCTTGATCGTCCCCGTGGCGCTGAACCCGAGCATCGGCTTCTGGTTCATCGGATGATTGCCGACGCCGTTGAGCGTCACGTCGAGCGTGACGGGCTTGGTCACGCCGTGAAACGTCAAATCGCCGGTGACGGTGCCATGGGTCGCATCCTTCTGCTCCAGCTTGGTGGATTTGAAGGTGATGGTCGGGTAGGTCGCGGTGTCGAAAACTTCCTTGTCCTTGATTTCGTTCGCGAGCTTCTCATGATTGACGTCGACACTGGCGGCGTCGATGGTGACGTCCAGGGTGGTCTTGGTCAGATCCTTGGGGTCGAGCTCGATCTTGCCTTCGATCTTGTTAAAGCGGCCCATATAGCCGGAGTAACCCAGATGCGCGAGGCGGAAGAAGACATTGGTATGGCTGGGGTCGATGGCATATTCACCCGCCGCAGCAAGCGAAAGATCAGCCTTGGGACCGCTCGGCGCCGCAGCTTCGGCCTTTTCGGTTTTCTCCGCCGGTTTTTCGGCAGCCTTCTCCGCTGCGAGCGCGGGGGTGGCGATAACGAGCGCGCCCAGCAGGGCAAGCGTTGACACGGTATTGGGCATCAGACACTCCATAAAGCGAAAGAGGCGGGGAAACCCGGCGGATATGCCGGAAAGAACTATAACGGCTTCAATCTAGCCCGATTCTTGCCCGGTTCAAGCCGGGAAGCGCGTTTTGTTGCCGGTTCAACCCCGGATTTTGCCGCGCACGCGTTGCCAGATCAGGCGCCAGAACGGTAACGGCGCGGTCAGCAGCAGCCGGATTGCGCCTGAAATCTCCTTTTGCTTCAAGGCGGTGCGGAACTGGTGCCACCGGTCGAGCGCCGCGATGCTCTGGCCGCGCCGTTCCAACACCGCCAGCTGAACCGGAGTGAGCCGGTCACGCACCTGCTCGATGCCATAGCGGTTGATGCGTTCGAGCAGCGCGAAGTTATATTGCTGGCGGCCTTCCTGCGCCCATTGCTTGGAAATGGTGCCGAAAGGCTGCAGATAATAATAGAGCGCATCCGGCAGCAACAGCGCCTTGCCGCCAGCCGCGAAGAAACACAGCAAAATAAGATAATCCTCGCCGAGCCGGGCGGGCTCGTAATATTCGATTTTGTGGGCGCGAATGAAATCAGCGCGGAACACCGGCTTCAACATGCCGTAGTCAAAGTTCGCGGCTGCATTCGAGCTGGCAAGAAAGCCGTCAAGATCGATGATTGTCGCGGCCTTGAGCGCAGGCAGCGCCAGACCCGCCTCGGCCTCGGCCTTGCCGTCGTAAAACACCTGATTATCGGCGACCATCGTGACATCGGCCGCTTCGGCGGCGTCGAGCAGGGTCTTGAGCCGTTCCGGCGCATACCAGTCATCGGAATCGAGCAGCGCGATCCAGCGGCCACGCGCTTGCGCCGTGCCGCTATTCATCGCGAAGGGTTTGCCGCGATTCGCGGGCTGGTGGATGACGCGGATGCGGGCGTCGAGCGGCGCCAGCCGGTCGGCAAGCGCGCCGGTCGCATCGGGTGAGCAATCGTCGATAAGCAATAATTCCCAGTCCGGCTCGGTCTGGGCGATAATGGACCGCACCGCCTTTTCGAGCGTGGCCACGGCCTTATAGGCCGGGATGATGATGCTGACGCGGGGAGCGGGAGCGTCCGTCATAAGGCTGATCCTTGTTTAACCAAAGCGCGACCTTTGTTTTAGCTCGCTTTTTTGCCGCGCGCCGCTTTTTTTTGCGGCAGTGCCGCACGGTCGAGCTTTTTACTTTCAGCAGTTGTCATGATAGACTGCTGTCACGGCAAACATCACCCGAACCGCAAGGAAAAACCATGAACGCCACCGTAAAGCCCGATGCCGCCAAACCTGCTGAACTGAGCGCGAAAGACAGGCCGGTAACGCCCGCCGAAGCAGTGGACCATCTGCATGGTACGGTGAAAGCTATTCAGGGTAAGGTGCGTCCGCAGGTGCCGAATTATGCCGAGGGCAGCGTGGAATTGAGCGATGCGCGGACGATCCGCAATGGTACGCTGTCGAGTATCTCAACGACGCTGACGACGCCGAGCAAGGACGCTGGCAAGAATGAAAAGACTGGTTTCACGGTGCGTGGTCATGAAGACCCCGCTGGGCAGAAGCGCGAGCCGACGACCATTACGATGAACAGCGACGGGCAAAGAACAACATTTGCGCTGGGGCGTGACGATGCCGGCCGCATCAAGGCGACCGAAGTGCTGTCGCCGGAACAGCAGCAGGCTGGGGCACAGCCACGGACGCTCGGCCAGGCAATTGTTGACAAGGTCAAGAATGTGCCGCCTTCGCACTTCACACAGGAAGGCCAAAAGCGTGTACGCGAACAGGCTCTTGGCGTGGAGCACGCTGTCGATGAGCGTAACCGTATTGAGGATGCAAAGCGGGCGCAAGCGAACAAAGTTGCTAAAGAGGGGGGACTGCCGAAAGGTGTGCCCGGTGAAGGCCAGCTTGAAGGTGCTGATGCCGTCGGCAAGCGGGTTGCGCAGCAACGTGACATTGAGGCATCCAAGCCTGACGTGACAGGTATCAAGGCGGCGACCAGCACAGTCCAAGTGGGCAAGAATTTCCACCAGCAGGGGCGGCGTCAAGGTCCCGGTACTGGCAACAGTTTCTAATCTTCTATCGTTCAACAACCGCCTGCTCGCAAGAGCAGGCGGTTTTTCTTTGTCGATTCAAACTTGTCAGCTCGCCGCTTCCTCAATATGCTTTTG
>JBDHTV010000050.1:0-10330 GCA_039808825.1 Bdellovibrionales bacterium
AGTATGGCGCGAGGGTCACGGCTGCTTCGATGGCGGCGCTATGCCCCGCATCATCGACCACACGGATCGCATAATGGCCCGGCTGCGGCTGCCAGCTCAAACTGTCTTCCGGTCGGCTTTGACCGAAATAGCGGTTATTGATGAACCAGTGCAGCGCTTGCACCGCGCCGTCGGCTGAGGCCTTGAGCAATACGGCTTCGCCTGTTCCATCCGGCCGCGCCTGATAAATGACGTGCGGTTGCGGCGAAAGGATAACAGGTGCCGAACCGTACGCATCGGTACGCACACAGCCCGCCTCTAGCGGCGGCACAGCAGGCTTCATCAGCCCGGCAAGGCGCATCACCTGCTGGAGATCGCTGGGCCAGACTTCATAATTGCGATAGGCGGTTATTCCCGGCACAAAATGACAGGCCTGCTTGCCCGTCTGTTGATTAATGAGCAGCGGCCGCATGATACTGGCGCCGCGCAATGGCGAGATACCGGGGATAAACCATGTTTGCGTGATGCTCTTGCAGTCCTGCAGCTCAAGCGCCCCTGTCGTCGCGCACGCCGGCACCTGCCGCACCTGCAGCCCCTTCGCGCGCGCCGCGATGGCCGGGTAGCGCTCTGAACCATCGCGCAGCGCATCGGCCATGGCGAAAAACAGCGGCGCGGCGGAGCGCACGCCGACCAGCGCTGGATTGCTCTTGCCGCTAAAATTGCCGACCCAGACCACAAGCGCGTAGTTGCCGAACACGCCTGCTGTCCAGGCATCGTGCAGCCCGTTCGAGGTGCCGGTTTTCCAGGCGATCGTGCCGTCGTCTTCCGAACGCAACGGGTGCGGGCTATGGCTCAGAATGTCGAGCACCATGAAGCTCGCTTCGGGACTCAATAATTGCTGACGCGACGGCGCTTCCGGCACGGTCGTCTGAAAACGGAGCGGCTGATAAATCCCGCCATTCGCGAGCGCGGCATAGAGGCCGGCCATTTCACGCGCCGTCACCTCAGCCCCGCCGAGCACCAGCGACAAGCCATAGTCGCTTTCCGGCCGCAGCTTGCTGATCCCGGCCCGCTGCAGGAACGCATAATAATTTGGTTGCTTGAGCTGCGCCGCGAGCTTGATGGCTGGAATATTGCGGCTGAAACGCAGCGCGTCAGTCACGCTGATCGGTCCGCGAAAATCGCGCTCGAAATTATCCGGCTGATAGCTGCCGAAGCCAGTCGGCGTGTCGGCCAGTACGCTTTGCGGATGCACAAGCCCCTGATCGAACGCCAAAGCATAGATAAAGGGCTTGAGCGCCGACCCAGGCGAACGCTTGGCGCGCGTGCCGTCGACCTGTCCGTTGATGGCGGGATTAGCGAAATCCGCCGAGCCGATACTGGCCAGCACCGCCATGCTGCGCGTATCAACCAGCAACGCGCTGGCATTGCTGATCCCCACAGCGCGCTTGTCGCGCACATAGCTTTGCAGAATCGTCTCGAGCCGCCGCTGCAACGCGCTATCGATCGTCGCCGTGATTTGCGGCGCCGGGTAGCGTCCGAGCAGATCCCGCGTCAGATGCGGCGCAAAACGCGGCAAATCGCGGCGGCGATAACTCGTCAGCGGCAATTTGAAAAACACCGCCTGCGTGTCGCTGACAAGATATTGCTCCTGCCAGCGTGCGAACAGCCGGTTGCGCGCCGCGATCAACGCGGGCTTGTCGGGCCGCGCCGTATCGGGTTGCCGCCGCGCCGGACTTTGCGGAATAACGGCAAGCGTCAAGGCCTGGGGCAGACTGAGCGCATCGGGCCTGACCCGGTAATAAATCAGGCTTGCCGCGCCGACGCCTTCGATATTGCCGCCATAAGGTGCGCGGTTGAGATAGGCCTCAAGCAACTGGTCTTTGGAGTAATGCAGCTCAAGCCGCAGCGCATAGAGCATCTGGATAAGCTTGCCCGGAATGCTGCGGCTGTTGAGATGCTCCGTAAGCCGCGCGAGTTGCATCGTGATGGTGGAAGCGCCGATGCGCCGCGCACCGCCGAGATAGCTGGCGGTGAAAGCGCGTAGCAGCGCCGCCGGATTGACGCCG
This sequence comes from Bdellovibrionales bacterium, assembly GCA_039808825.1. Classification (GTDB taxonomy): domain Bacteria; phylum Pseudomonadota; class Alphaproteobacteria; order UBA9219; family RFNS01; genus JAGOHT01. The sequence continues at coordinate 2,049 of JBDHTV010000050.1, forward strand.
GGATGCGCATAAAAATGTTGGTCTTCATGCAGCAGTACTGCTTGCCGCAATTGCGGGCTGATCTGCGCGAGCGGCGTGAACAGCCGATATTGCTCATCGCGCGTCAGCGTGAGCTGCAGCAGCTTGCCGTTGCGGTCGAAAACGGCGCGCGAGAAATCGCTCGCCGCAAGCAGCGCAGGTTTTTGCACCAGGAACAAGCCGAGGCCAAACCCCACCACCCCCAGCAGCAGCCCCACGCCATAGCGTAGCTGACGTCGCGTCAGCATGGTCTATTTGACCACCATGGTGCCGACAACGCCACGCGCCTTGACGCCGCGATCATACATCGCTTCGGCATAGGCCGGCGGAATGGTGAAACTGCCGGTATTGACCGCCTTAATCTTGTAGCGGTAACGCACGGTCGCCGTCGGTACGGTGCCGAAGGCGATCACGCGATCCTCGCGCGCATCGATCATCTGTGGCTGCCAATCGGAGCCGCCGCCTTCTTCGTCGTCAGACGCCGCAGGCGTGTCTCCGCCCTCGCCGTCCGCTTCGCTTTCTTGCGCGAGCTTGACCATATGCACCGACTCCGGCACCACTTCGAACCCGGCAGGCAACAGATCGACGAGCGCGATATTGGCACGATCCTCATCGCCATGCGCCCGCAACGTCACTTCGACCTGCAGCGTCTCACCCAGCGCCACCTCCGTCACCGGCACATTGTCGGCATTCAGATATCGGCGGCTGATCTCCATGCCGTCTTCGATCGGCTGCGTCGGCTTCGTCCGGTCATAACCGTCAGTTGCGAGCTGATAGAACAACCCGAGATCGCCGCCGCCCGCGAACTTGACCGCCGCTTGCGCCAGACTGAGCTTGGCGCGCTTGACTTGCTCGCCGGTCAAAGCCAGCGCGGTGAACGCACCCTTCGCGTCAGCCTCGCTGATGCTGAGATTCGCCCCCGCCTGCGCCGTGCTCGCCGCGCCATAGTCGCTGAACGCCATGATGGCATAGGACGACGACAGCGTATTGTAGCTCCCCTCGCCGATGAAATTGGCGATGCGGAACAGGATATTGCGGTCGAAGGTCGCCAGCCGTTCCGGGAAATGGCGCGATAGCAGGCTCAGATACTGCGCATAGCGATTGAGGCTGTTATAGAACCCGTCCTGATAGTCATACCAGTAGCGCGGCGTATTGTTCCAGAACACCGGCTCGCCGAGCGTGAACTGGTCGATCAGCTTGTTCGCCTCCGGCACCAGTTGCATGAGCTTGTAGGCCGAGGCGAGATAGACCGCTGTCAGATCGTTATGCCACGTATCCTTCGCGTTGTTCTCAAGATATTGCAGCAGGCCCGGCAGGTAATTCGCCGTCACCACGCCATCGCGCGTCAAGAGATAGATCGCATAGGCGATGGTCCGCGCCTCGCCGAGCGAGTTCGGCGTCTTGGCCGCGATCAACTTGGCATAATCCTCCGCCCGGCGCAGCAGATCGTCCGGCACCGGCATATGCTTCTCGCGCGCCAGCAAGAGATAATGCAACGCATAGACCGAAACGAAGTCGTTCGCCGACCCGCCCGGCCAGTAGCCGAAGCCGCCATCGCCGTTTTGTATCTCGCGCAACCGCGCCACGGCATGACGCAGGCTGGTTTCCGCCAGTTTGCTGTCGCCGCCGAGATCGGCGTTGCCATAAAGCAGCACGGCGGGCAGCGCCTTGCTGACCGTCTGTTCCGTGCAGCCATAGGGGTAACGCTCCAGATAGCCCTTAAGGCCGGGGATCAAGCTGAGCGGCAGCGTGGACAATGCGGCATCGGCGCTCGCAAACTCATTATAGAGCGCGCGATCCTGCTGCACCACCTTGTCGCCGTTCGGCACATAGCCTGAAACCAGCGCCGTCATGCTCGGCAACGGCGGCCGCACGCTGAGCGATACTTCGTTGCGTACCTGCTTGTCGCCCGCGCTGGCCGTGAAAGTCAGCCGCGCATCGCCGAGCACTTCGGTCGCGCGCACTTTGATCTGGGCCTTGCTCTCGCCGCCTTCATCGACGGCCAGCGTCGTTTCCTTGCCCTCGACGATTTCAAGATGCGCCGACGGCGTCACGCTGAGCGTCAGTTTCGCACCCTTGCCGGAACCGGCGATATTGTTGGCAACTGCCACGCCGACCGTAAAGGTATCGCCGGGCGCCGCGAAAGTCGGCACGTTCGGCGACACGATGATGTCGCCCTTGACATAGGCGCGCGTCTCCGCTGTGCCCATCGCCTTGCCGGATACGGCGAGCGCCATGACGCGCAGATTGCCGTTGAAATAATCCGGCACATCATAGCTCACGCTGCGCGGCGTATTGTCGGCATCGATCACGCCCGACCAGTAAGCCACCGGCGGCAGCGTCTTGCGCTTGAACGGATTGAGGTTTTTGCCATCTGCCAGCCCGCCGTCACCGCCTGAAGCGGCATTGGCGCGCAGCAGATCATATTCCGGCATCAGCAGATCGAGAATCTGCGCCGTTTCCACCTGGAGCGCGCGCTGGCCGACGAAATAATCGAGCGGCTTCGGCGTCACATAATGGCCATACTGCAGAATGCCTTCATCGACGGCATAGATGATAATCTTGCCCGGCGTCTTGGTCTGATACTGGATGCTGAGCTTCTCGCCCGGTTTGACCTTCTCCGGCACCTGCAGCTGGATTGCGCTGTCGACCCCCGCCGTACTGACGAAAACCGGCTGCACCGCATAGGCCAGCGGTTTGGTGTAAACCTCTTTGGAGTTCAGTGCGCGCAGGAACTGCACATTGATGAACCCTTTGCCCGCGAACCCGGCCGGAACCGGCAGGCTCTGCACCGTGCTGTTCGTGCTGGTCTTGAACCATTTGAAGGCCAGCACCTTGTCGGTTTCAAACGTGATCAGCCCCGCCCCGGCATAAGGCGCGACGATATTGAGGCTAATGCTGTCACCGGCGTTATAGACTTCCTTATCCTGCTTGACGGTGATGACGGCATCCTTGCGCGCCTGCCCGAGCATGGAACCTTCGCCGACGATGGTATAGGCGAAGCGCTGCACGACCATGCCCTTGGCGTCGGTGACGACAAAGACATAGCTGCCGCTCTTGGCGCTATCGAGCGGCATGGTCAGCCCCGCCGCGGGCACCGCGAGCGTACCCTTGGCGATTACCGTTTCCTTGGCTTTGGCACGGTAGGCATAGGCGCCGCGCTCATCCTTGATCAGCGTCGAGACATACTCGATCTGCAGCAGCTGCGTCGTCAACCCTTCTGCCGCCACCGGCTTGAGCTCCGGATCGAGCGCCACCAGCTGTACGCTGCGCTTGCTGCCCTTGTTGATATAGTTGAGATTGCCGTCCGGCTTCATGCCGACGACATAGGGCCGCGGCGATACCAGGATGCTTTTCGCCGTGCGCACGCTGCGCCCGGAATCCTGCGCGAAGCCTTCGCCATAGAATGTCAGGCGATAGGTCGAGCTGCCGAACTGGTCGAGATTAAGCTCGAACTTGGCCTTGCCCTCGGCGTCGGTCTGGCGTTCGCCGATTGGCTGATCGAAGCTTTTCTTGGCCGTCAGCGCGTCGAAGAAGCTGTAATCGGCGTAATCCTTGAAGGCGAAGCTGCCCGGCGTGAGGCTCAGGCTGCCCTTGATGCGGTGCGCCACAGCGGGCGCGCCATAAAGATGCATGAGCGTCACCGTTGCCTGCATATTGTCCGGCGTCACCCAGCCTTTGGGCTGCGGCTTGTTGAAGTCCGACGTAATCTTCATCGTATCGGGCAGGAATTCCTCGACCCGCACCGCGATGCTGCCGAGTTCATGCGCCGACTTTTCGTCGCCGATCATCAGGCGGGCATTATAAACCCCGGTCGGCGACGTATCGCGCGTCGCGAAGTCATAGTCGATCAGGCCAGCGGCATTGAGCTTGACCGTACTCTTTTCAACGATCGTGCCGCGCGGGTTGCTGATCGTCAGCTGCAGCGGCAGCCCCGACAAATCCTGCGTCCAGTCGCCTTGTTTGACGATGATGCCAAGATGCATCGTCTCGCCGGGGCGGTAGATGCCGCGGTCGGAGAACATGAAGGCCTTCAAGCCTTCTTCGCTGTCCTGGATGCCATCGGTGTCGTATTTGGAGTAATCAAGCTTTCGGTCATAGCGTTGATAAGGCATGAAGGCGAGATCGTCGCCCTGCCGCACCAGATAGGCGACCGGCCGCTTTTCGTTCTCATAACCGGCAAGGCTCGGCAATTTGGCATGGCCGTCGCGGTCGGTTTCGACCCGCAGCACCGTAAGCCCGTTGAGCCCCAGCACTTCGAGGCTCGCGCCGCTGACCGGCTGACCGCTTTCGACCGATTGCACGAAAGCGTCCTGCGCGCCGTCACGCGCGGTTTTGACGACGAGGCCAAGATCGGACAGCAGGACGAAGCGCTTGTCGCTCGTCACCACCACATCCTTGCCGTCCTTGTTCTTCTCGAGCGCGTCAATGGTGAGCAGGAACAGCCCCTTGCCGTTCGGACGGGCTTTATTGAACATCGTGCTCTTGGCGTCGGGTGTCGCGTTGAGATAAGGCGCGAAGTCGAACGCCGTAAATTGCGGCTTGCGCGGATTGTCGTCGGCCAGCGTCGCGGTCTGAGTGAAGGTCTCGCTGAGATTATCCTCGTTGAAGCCATAATTGAAACTGGGGTTGGCGAAATCGCCGCCCGACTGGCTGATGAAATGCGCGATGTTCGCCGTGGTCACGCGATGCACGCTGTAGCGCAGCTGCTTGACGCCGATGGCATAGACCGCGATTTTCTTCTCGCCGCTCAATGCGAGCAGCGCACCGTCGCTCAATACCTGTACTTCGCGCCCATAGGTGGGCACCTCCAGCGTCTGGTCGAACTGGTTCGCGAACACAAACTCACCCTTGCCCGGCATTTCCTTGCTGATGCGCGCGAACAGCCAGCGGTTCGGTTCCGTCTCCAGCTTGACACTGTGCATCGTGCTGTAATCATCGAGCGTCGGCATCATGGTGAATTTGACTTCAGGCGCGGCAGCATAAAGCTTGTCGTCCACTTCGAAGGTGCTGCGCCAGGCGTAGTTCTTCTGCGGCAATGCCCCTTCCGTCACGGGAGCCTTGTCCTGCGGCAGTTGCTTGAAGGAGAGATGCTTGGCCAGCTCCGCCGCCGTGACCGGCACATTGGTCGTGATGATGACGACCTGCTCCGGTTCATATTTGTCATTCTTGACGATCCGCATTTCCATGCGTTCGACCTTGGCATAGCTATACCGGCTCGCGATCTGCACCCGCTGCGTCAGCTGGCTTTTCGCGTCTGCGACCAGCGGCTGCCCGCCCGCCTTCGGCACGATGCCCGCAGCGACGTCGATGCGCACGAAGCGCTCCTTATCCGGCAGGTTTTGCAGCGGAATGCTGACCGTCGCCGTGGTCTCGTTTTCATCGAGCTTGATCTCGGCCGGCAGATCGACGGCGGCGGCGAGCAGCTTCTTCTGCGTCGGGTTGCTTTCGTCGCTCAGCTCTTCCAGCCTGACCTTCACCGCCTTGCGCACCTCGGTGAGCGCCACCGGCGCGCTGAAGTTGAGCGTCGCCGTTACGCCTTTATGCGCGCTGTCGCTCGGGTCCTGGAAAAACCGCATATCGCCAATCTGCACCGTGAGCGGCGCGGTCGTGAACCCATAGGTCACGGTGCCGAGGCGCACAAAGTCCGGAAACAAACTCTTGTCGAGCGCGAGTTGATAGGTCTGACCGCTCGGCCAATCGGTGCGCGGTTTGAAGGTCAGGCTATAATCGTTCTCCCAGCGCCACGTCCCCGCGATATCAGGCGACAGCTTGAGGCCGTTCATGGCGCGCTTGCCGCGCAGATTAAGCTTGCGAGACGGCGTGGTGCAGGAGGTGTGCGCCTCGCGCCGTGTCACGCCATTGATGGTGACATTGTTATAATAAGTGCTCACGGTGCAGAATGGCAACCGCAGCACATAGCGTCCATTGAGTCCGCTATTGGTCGTGTAAGGATTGATCGACAGATCGAGCGGTTCGTTGAGCGCGCCTGTCACCGGGCCACTGATCTTGTTGGCCGTGGTCGGCGCCGGGGCCTTATCTTCGGCCAGCACGAGAGGAGAAGCCAGCAACAGGGCGAGGCAGACAGCAAGACGTAACGACATGACGGGAAGGCTCCGCAAGACGGGAAAATTCGGCTGTATTTATAGCAGCTTGGCAGGCCGCGACAATTCTTCTCCCGCGTTCGGCCGCAGAAATTCTTGTGCCGGATTTGCCCGTCTTGGTATAATATATTTATTGCAGCGCAGCAGGCGCTGATGCCCTGACCGGGCCGCCGTTATGGAGACTGTTTTGCCCAACCCCTGCCGCCTTAGCCTTCGTGCCCGGCCGGGTCAGCACGGCTTCATCCACCTTACAACGCTCGTTTTCCTGCTATTCATCGTCGTTGTGCTGGTCATGTACCGCCAGCCGATCCAGACCCGCCTGGGTCATATGGTCGATAACGCCGGGGCAAAGGTCGCCGCCACACTCCTGCATCTGCGCGACCGGGTTACCGGCACGCTCGACAACTGGATGCATGGCAATTTCACGCTCGATGGCGGCGGGGTCATGGTCCAACCCGGCGCGCTCGACGACCTGTTGGCCGAACAGCCGGATTTCGCGGTCATGGCCAAGACGTTGCCGCCGCTGCAGAGCCGCCCCATTCCGCGGGTCGAGGAGTTGCCGCGCCGCACCGTGACGCTCTGCCGTCCAGTCCTGAACCCCCAATGGGTCAATGCTGACGAGGCCAAGGCGCTACAGGCGATTTGCACGCAATATAGCGCCCCCGCGGCGGGGCGCTGCGGCAGCAGCACCTGCTCCCCTGTCCCGGCGCCCGCGGCGGCACCAACGAACCAATAAAGCTTAAAGCTGCGCGTAAGACTCGACAGGCTGATTGCCCGAGATCAGCGCTTCATAGAGCCGCACATTCTCAAGCGCGAGCGACGTGATATCCGCCAGCACCTGCAGCACCCGCAGCTCCTCAAGCGAAACATCGTGATAGCTCGCCCAATAATTGCCGATGGCGCCCACCGGGTCATTATGGCGAATTGGCACCATCATCAGACTCTTCACGAAAGTCGGGCGATAGGCGTCATGCGGAATGCGCGGGTCTTTATAGATATCGGGCAAAAATACCGACTCGCGGTGCAGCATCACCCAGCCGCTGATGCATTGCGCCATCGGAAAGCGCTGGCCTTTCCAGAGCGGGCTGATGGCGTTTTCATCGGCGTAGAAACATTTATCGCCATCGCGTAGCACGAAGGTCGCACCGTCGGCGTCCGTCAGCTCACGCGCCGCGACACGCACGATCTCCGTCACCGCGCCAAGACTGCGCGCCCGGGACAGGGCCTGTGTCACGCCGACGAGCCGTTCCATCGCCACGGCATACCAGGCCGAACTGAAAGACGGCTTTCCGAATACTTTGGTATGCATTGCTGCCATTTCGCCCATTGTACAAACGCTCCGTCCGATCAAGATGGAAGAGACGATAACGCAGAGATGATAAATTTAGCGTTAGGTTGTCTTGCCGCAAAAAAAGCGGGCTTTTTCAAGCAGTTCGGCAGGCGCTGCGTCTTATACCCCACGTTCCTGCGCATATTTTATCTTTTCTTGGTCCTAGACGGATACGCGCCTGATGGCCAATCGGCTTATGCTCCTCGTTTCATGCGGTTGTAAAGGAGATGGCCATGAAGCAACGTCTGGCAACACAACATGCAACAACAATCGCCAGCCAAGCTGAAAAGCGCTATGGCTGCGACAAGCACTTAGACAAAAACGCTTATCACAACGCAGGACACCAGCGTCTGACGCCGCATTCGCCGGCGGAAGTCTTGAGTTATTTCGATAATCAGAATCGCGAGCAATACGCCGCTGGTCATAAAGCGCATGGCGATAAAGGCCGTCGACGCGACGAATATTAAATCAGGCCGCCGTCGACTGATAAGCCGTGGTCGTAATGCTTTCCACTTCGTCATTAGCCGCTACAATATAATGCGGCAGCGGTATGGCCAGCAGCTGGGGCTGATGATCCGGCACGATACCCATTGGACTCGTATCGGTCTTATGCGCCAGCGGCGTAACGGTTTCTTCGTTGTGCCGGTCCAGTTTCATTCCGCCAAAAGGCAGCCCCATCCAAGCATGGAGCGCTTGAACCCATAAACTCACGATTGACTCCTGAAACGGCGATGGCTGAGCCACGCATGAATGCAGCAGCAATCATAAAGAAACAATGTAGTTCGGGCCAAAGGGCAGAAAGAAACATACGCCTGGCCGCGAGCCTCACT
>JBDHTV010000051.1:0-10326 GCA_039808825.1 Bdellovibrionales bacterium
GTCCGGCGTTTCGACCTTGGCGACCTTGTTATAATAATTGCGATGGTTCGGGCGGCCATGCTGGCGCAGCGTATCCCAGCTGAAGCGGACGTCGGCGCTCGTGATCGGCGTGCCGTCATGGAAGCGCGCGGCGGGATTGATGTGGAAGGTTACGCTACTGCGGTCGTCCGGCGTCGCGACATCGTCAGCGATCAGCGCATAGAGCGTGAAGGGCTCGTCCTGGCTGCGCGCGAGCAGACTGTCATAGAGATAGAGCTGGCCGCTCGTCGGGTTGACGCCGAAGGCGGCGCGGCCGCGCAGCGCGAAGGGGTTGAGGCTGTCGAACGAACCCGTCTGCGCCAGATGCAACGTGCCGCCTTTCGGCGCGTCCGGATTGACATAGGCGAAATGGTCGAAGCTGGCCGGATATTGCGGCGTGCCATGCATCGCCAGCGCATGGTCGGCCTGCGCCGGCAGGCTGAAGCCCAAGGCGAGGATAGAGGCGAAGGCGAGAAGCGGGGCGCGCATAGGCAAGCTTTATTGGAAGTGCCGCGGGGCGGCAATCACTTCTTCCGCGCCGCCAGCAAATATTCCTGATTGCCGTCTGCCCCGGTGATGGGCGCGGGGATGAGGCCGAGGATCGTCCAGCCCATTTGCTGCGCGAGCCAGTCCTGCACCTGACTGCAGACCGCTTGCTGTGCCGCGGGATCACGCACGACACCGCCCGGCGGAACTTGCGCCGGGGGCAGCTCGAATTGCGGTTTGATGAGCAGGATGGCGTGGGCTCCCGGTGCGGCGAGGCCAAGCGGTACGGGCATCACCGGCAGCAGGCTCGTGAAGCTGATATCGGCGGTGACGATGTGCGGCGGCACGGGAATCAGCGCCGGAGTCAGACGGCGCGCGTCGCATTGCTCCAGCGTCGTGACGCGGGCATCGCTGCGTAATTTCCAGGCCAGCTGGTTGGTGCCGACATCGACCGCATAGACATGCCGGGCGCCGCGCCGCAGCAGTAACTCGGTGAAACCACCGGTCGAGGCACCGATATCGAGGCCGACGGCATCGGTCATGTCGATCGCGAACCGGTCGAGCGCCGCTTGCAATTTGAGTGCGCCGCGCGAGACGAAATCATGGCCCTTGCCCTTGATGTGCAGCTTGGTGTCGGCCGGTAACAGCTCTGCGACTTTGTCGATCCGCCGGGTATCCGCATAGACGGTGCCGCTCATGATCAGCGCCTGCGCTTTGGCGCTGCTTGCGGCGAGTCCTTGCTCCTGCAGCAGCAGATCGGCACGGCGCTTGCCTGGTTTCGCTGCGGTCATCGCGCGCTGCCTACCATCGTCAACAGAGTCTTAACCATAACGTCAGATTTCCTTGCCTAAGCTGTCGCCGCTGCGACGGTGTGTCACGGACGCGGCTGCCGCACCGTAGCATAAAATTACGCCATGCATGGTGCGGGCAATAATGAGGCGGGCGTGGGGAGCGGGCAAGATGCTCGTTGAATGGGCGCATCATTGCGGTCTGGCCTTGGCCAGCCAGAAGAATATTCTGCTCATGCTTTTGACCGGCGGGTTTGTCGGCAGCTTCAGCCATTGCGCCGGGATGTGCGGGCCTTTCGTCTTGAGCCAGCTGACGACGCGGCTCGACGCCGACCCGGCGGCGCGCCTGACGGAATGGCGGCGCCTGCGCGGCGCGGCGCTGCTGCCTTATCATGCCGGGCGGATCACGACTTATAGTCTGCTCGGCGTTGCCGCCGCAGCCTTTGCCGCGCCGCTCAAGGCGCAGCCCTGGTTTCACTATTTGGCCTTCGTCTTGCTGCTGGGCGCGGCCTTGCTCTTTCTGGGGCAGGCGCTGCGCCAGCTCCAGCCCTTGTTGCGGCGATTCGCCGTTTGGCGGCTGCCTTTGCCACGCCTGCCTGCGGTTTTCCTGCGCTGGCAAGCGCGACTTTTCGCCGCACCGACCGGCTGGCGTGGCTATGCGCTCGGTCTGACGCTCGGGTTGCTGCCCTGTGGTCTGGTTTATGCGGCTTTGCTGGCGGTTGCGGCGCAGGCCGATCCGTTCATCGCGCTCGCCGGGATGCTGGCGTTCGGGCTCGGTACGGTGCCCGCCCTGGTGCTGGTGGGTGTCGGTGGACATTATGTCACGGCGCGGTGGCGCTCCCTGATGCGTTATGGTGCCCCCATCATCATGGGGGCGAATGCGCTCGTATTGTTTATAGTGGCAGGAGGTTACTGGAAATGACAAGCGTGGTGGAGAAATCCCGCCTCTATAATGACCATATCGTGCGGCTCTTTGTGATCGCATCGATCTTCTGGGGTATCGCCGGCATGGCGGTTGGCGTTTTGATCGCGCTGCAGCTCGTCTTCCCGGAGCTCAATCTCGGCGAATATCTCAATTTCGGCCGTTTGCGGCCGCTGCATACCTCGGCGGTCATTTTCGCCTTCGGCGGCAACGTCCTCTTCGCTACCAGCTATTATGTCGTGCAGCGCACCTGCCGTACTCGCTTATGGGCTGACGGCCTCGCGCTCTTCACCTTCTGGGGCTATCAGGCTTTCATCTTGATGGCCGGACTCGGCTATGTCTTCGGCATCACGCAGGGCAAGGAATATGCCGAGCCGGAATGGTATGCCGATCTCTGGCTTACCGTTGTCTGGGTCGCCTATTTGCTGATCTATCTGATGACGCTCAAGAACCGCCGCGAGCCGCATATTTATGTCGCGAATTGGTTTTATCTGAGCTTCATCGTCACGGTGGCGGTGCTGCACCTCTTCAACAATGTCAACGTGCCGGTCTCGCTGACCGAAGCCAAAAGCTATCCGCTCTGGGCGGGCGTGCAGGGCGCGATGATCCAGTGGTGGTATGGCCATAACGCTGTCGGCTTCTTCCTGACGGCGGGCTTTCTCGGCATCATGTATTACTTCGTGCCGAAGCGTGCGGGCCGTCCGGTCTATTCCTACCGCCTGTCGATCCTGCATTTCTGGTCGCTGATCTTCATCTATATCTGGGCCGGTCCGCACCATCTGCACTACACCGCGTTGCCGGATTGGGCGCAGACGCTCGGCATGACCTTCTCGGTCATGCTGTGGATGCCGTCCTGGGGCGGCATGATCAACGGCATCATGACCCTGTCCGGCGCCTGGCACAAGCTGCGCGAAGATCCGGTACTGCAATTCATGATCGTTGCGCTTGCCTTCTACGGTATGAGTACCTTCGAAGGCCCGCTGATGTCGATCAAGAGCGTCAACGCGTTGAGTCACTATACCGAATGGACCATCGGTCACGTCCATTCGGGCGCGCTCGGCTGGGTCGCCTATATCAGCTTCGGCGCCATCTATTATCTCGTGCCCGTGCTGTGGAACAAACCCGCGATGTATTCGGACCGTTTGATCCGCGTGCACCTCTGGGTTTCGACCATTGGCATCGTGCTTTACATCGTCTCGATGTGGTGGGCGGGCATTCTGCAGGGCATGCACTGGCGCAGCTATGACAATCTCGGCTTCCTGCAATACTCCTTCGCCGAAATCGTCCGCGACCTGCATCCGCTCTATGCCATCCGGGCGCTCGGCGGCCTGCTCTATCTCGGGGGCGCGCTGGTCATGGTCTACAACGTCGTCAAGACGGTCGCGCCGACCGCGCATGGTGTCCGTATCACATCCGCCACCGCGGCGGCGATTGGGGAGTAAGGTGCATGTTGAAGCATCACGATAAGTTGGAACGCAATTCGATCGTCCTGCTCTTGGGCATCGTCGTGGTTATCGCCGTCGGTGGTCTGGTTGAAGCCGTTCCCCTGTTCCGGATGGAGACGACGATCGAGAAGGTCGAAGGCATGCGGCCTTATACGCCGCTCGAACTGACCGGTCAGAATATTTATGTCCGCGAAGGCTGCTACAACTGTCACAGCCAGCAGATCCGCCCGCTGCGCGACGAGGTCGAGCGTTACGGCCATTATTCGCTGGCGGCGGAAAGCATGTATGACCATCCGTTCCAGTGGGGCTCGAAGCGCACGGGGCCGGATTTGTCGCGGGTCGGTGGCAAATATTCGGATGAATGGCATGTCGCGCATCTGACCGATCCGCGCCAGGTGGTGCCGGAATCCATCATGCCGTCCTATAGCTTCCTGCTGCACCGTTCGGCCGATCTGCATAATATCGCCGATCATCTGAAGACGCTGCGTATTGTGGGCGTGCCTTATACGGACGACCAGATCGCGCATGCCTATGAGGATGCGATGGCGCAGGCTTCGCCCGGCGGCGATGCGCCGGGGCTCATCGCGCGTTATGGCAAAAAGGTCACCGTCCGCGATTATGACGGCCAGGCCAACATGGTGTCGGAGATGGATGCGCTGATCGCTTATCTGCAGCGCCTCGGCAATATGGTTGATTTCAGCACCTATCATCCGGAAATGGCGCCGGGTGAGGCCAAGCCGCAAACCAAGAGCGAGGGCGCACCATGATGGAGTTTCTGGCCCAGCACGGCCCCAGCGCAGCGACTGTCTTTTTCTTCGTCTTCTTTGTCGGAGTCGGCATCTGGACCTATGCACCGCGCAATAAAGGACAGATGACCGAACACGGCAACATTCCGTTTAAGGAGTAAGCGATGGTTGACCCGAACAAACCCAAGGAACGCGACCCGCACTCCGGTGTCGAGACGACCGGCCATGAATGGGATGGCATCAAGGAACTCAACAACCCCGCGCCGCGTTGGTGGCTCTGGGTGTTCTATCTCTGCGTCATTTTCTCGGTCGGCTATTGGGTGGTCTATCCGGCCTGGCCGACCGCTGGCGGTAACACCAAGGGCAGCTTCGGCTGGAGCGAACATAAGGAACTGGCCGAAGCGCAGGGCGAGATCACCGCGATGCGTGCCAAATACGCGACCCGTTTCGATACGGCGAGCCTCGACCAGATCCAGGCCGACAAGGAACTGTACGATTACGCCCGCGCGGGTGGCGCGGTCGCGTTCCGCGACAATTGCGCGGCGTGTCACGGTACCGGGGCGGCGGGTGGCAAGGGTTATCCGAACCTCAACGACGATGATTGGCTGTGGGGCGGCAAGCTCGATCAGATTTATGCCACCATCCGTTACGGCGCGCGCGCCGGCAATTCGAACGGCCATGAAGGCAATATGCTGGCCTTCGGCCGCGACGGCGTGCTCAAGGCGGAAGAGATCGATGCGGTCGCCGATTATGTCGTGCATCTGCATGAGGGCGAGGCGGTGGTGAACCAGCCTGCCTATGCCAAGGGCAAGGAAGTCTTCGCCGCCAATTGCGTTGCTTGCCATGGCGACAAGGGTGAGGGCAATCCCAGCATGGGGGCGCCGCGTCTCAGCGACAATATCTGGCTCTATGGCGGCAACAAGGAAACGGTGGTGGCGACCATCACCAACGGTCGTGGCGGCGTGATGCCGACTTGGGAAGGCCGTCTGCCGGATACGACGATCAAGATGCTGGCAGTGTATGTGCATAGCCTCGGCGGCGGACAGTAAAAGAGCAACGCAGCCCCGGCAGCGCAGCCCCGTGCCAAACCGGCGCGGGGCTGTGGTGCATCAGGAGTTGTGGTTTCTCAAGGGTGAGTAAGATATGGGCGAGCAGAAACCGATACAATTATTCGCGAAGCAGGAGAAAATTTATCCGCGCGATATTTGGGGCCGTTACCGCAAGCTCAAATGGCTTGCGATGGCCGTGTTGCTCGCCATCTATTATTTCACGCCGTGGCTGCGCTGGGATCGCGGTCCTCATGCGCCCGATCAGGCCGTGCTCATCGATATGCCGGGGCGGCGCGCCTATTTTTTCTTCATCGAGCTGTGGCCGCAGGAAGTCTATCTGTTCTGTGGCCTGCTCGTGCTTGCCGCCGTCGGCCTGTTTTTCGTCACAAGCCTGTTCGGCCGCGTCTGGTGCGGCTATGCCTGTCCGCAGACGGTGTGGACGGACTTGTTTCTCAAGGTCGAATATTTCCTGCAGGGTGACCGCAATGCCCGCATGAAGCGCGACGCCGGGCCGTGGAATTTCGATAAAATCTGGCGCAAGGCGGCGACGCATCTGCTCTGGCTGCTGATCGCGTTGTGTACCGGCGGCGCCTGGGTATTCTATTTCAGCGACGCGCCGACGCTGGCCGACCATCTACTGCATGGTGACGCGCCGTGGAGCACCTGGAGCTGGATTCTCGGCTTGACCGCATCGACTTATATCATGGCGGGCTACGCCCGCGAGCAGGTCTGCACCTATATGTGCCCCTATTCGCGCTTCCAGTCGGCGATGTTCGACAAGGATACGCTCATTATCAGCTATGATGCCGAACGCGGCGAGCCGCGCGGTACGCACAAGCAAGGGGCAAGCTGGGAAGGGCGCGGCGATTGCGTTGATTGCAGCCTCTGCGTCCAGGTCTGTCCGATGGGCATCGATATCCGTAACGGCTTGCAGCTTGAATGCATTGCCTGCGGCCTCTGCGTCGATGCCTGCAACAATGTCATGGACAAGGTCGGTCGGCCGCGTGGCCTGATCCGCTACGACACCACGAATAACCAGACGGCGCGCCTTGCCGCGCACAAGACCGGGCGGCCGTTCAAGGAATGGCTGCATCTGCTGCGGCCGCGGACTTTCTATTACCTCGCCATCCTGACCGTGGTGAGCGGGTTGACGCTCTATGGCCTGCTGGCACGTTCGCCTTTCGACCTGCATGTGCTGCATGACCGCAACCCGCTGTTCGTGCGGCTGACCGATGGCGGGGTGCGCAACAACTACACGGTCAAGATTCTCAACAAAACCAGTGGTGACAAGAGCTACCGGCTGGTCGTCGCGGGCCTGCCGAGCTTCCAGCTCAAAATTGAGGGCGCCGGTCAGGTCAGTGCCGATGCACTG
The DNA here is from genome assembly GCA_039808825.1 of Bdellovibrionales bacterium. Classification (GTDB taxonomy): domain Bacteria; phylum Pseudomonadota; class Alphaproteobacteria; order UBA9219; family RFNS01; genus JAGOHT01. Next base: position 6,827 of record JBDHTV010000051.1, read on the forward strand.
CCGGTGTTGGCCGACAGCGTTGCGCAATTCCGTGTTTTGCTGATCGTGCCGAATCCGGCTGGTCTGCCGCAGCGCAGTGAGATAAGCTTCAAAATCACCGATACGGCAACCGGGCTGACCGAGGAAAACGGCAGCATGTTCATCACGCGGGAGTAAGCCATGATGGCGGAAATGTCGGGGCCGCGCCCCTCGGACCGTTTTATTCCGTGGTATATCGTCGGCTTCTTCGTCGTGCTGACGATGGTGTTGGGCACGCTGGTCTGGATCGCGGAACAGAACTTCCCTGGCACGGTGACCGATAAGCCATACGAACGCGGGCTCGCCTATAACCGGACGCTGCAAGCCGCGGCGGCCGAGCAAGCAATGGGCTGGCATGGCAAGGTCACGTTGCAACCGGTTGCTGATGGTTACCGCGTGCGTTATGAGCTGCACGGGGCCGATGGCCTGCCGCTCCCGGCTGCGACGGTGCAATGCTGGCTGTATCGGCCGTCGAATAGCAAACTCGACCAGAAATTCGCGCTGACCGTCCAGCCGGACGGCAGCTATGCCGCGCCCGTGACGCTGCCAGCCAAAGGCGTCTGGGAAATCCGCCTCGCCGCCAACGCGGGCGGCCATGATTTCCAGCAAAGCGAACGTATCGTGGTGCAATGAACGCGGACACGGCTCAACCCGCCTGTCGTCATTGCAGTTGGCCGCTTGCCCCCACCATGCCGGAAGCTGCTGACGGATTCTGTTGCAGTGGCTGTGCCGCTGCTTACAAACTCGCACAGCGCCATGCCGTGACCAGCAACGGCCGTATCGACGCTGTGCCGCCACTCGACTACGGCCGCTATGTCACGCGCTTGCCCGACGGCGGTCAGCAGATGTTGCTGATGGTGGAAGGCATGCGTTGCGCGGCCTGCGCTTTCCTGATCGAACGGACGCTCAATGCCGTGCCGCAAGTCGCGGCGCGGATGAATCTCACGACGCGGCGGCTCACGCTGCGCTGGCAGGGCGCGCCGGAACGCGTCAACGCGCTGATCGCACTGGTCGCGGCCAAAGGCTATCAGCTGATGCCCTTCGACCAGAGCGTGCTGCAAAGCACGGAACAGCGCGAAACGCGGCACATCCTGCATTGTCTGGCCGTCGCCGGTTTCGCGGCGGGCAATATCATGATCGTCGCCGACGCGTTGTGGGCCGCGGACGACGGCACGATGGGACAGGGCACGCGTGATCTGCTGCATTGGCTTTCGGCGCTGATCGCTTTGCCGACGACGATCTATGCAGGGCAGCCCTTCTTTGCCTCGGCCTGGCAGGCGTTGCGCCATCGCCGCACCAATATGGATGTGCCGATCGCGGTCGCGCTGGTGCTGACTTCGGTCATGAGTCTGGTCGAGACGGTGCGGCACGGCCAATATGTCTATTTCGACTGCGTCGTGATGCTGATTTTCCTGTTGCTGGCCGGGCGCTATCTCGACCGGCAGGCGCGTGGCCGCGCCCGGGCGGCGGCGCAGCATCTGCTTGCCATGACCGGCGGCACCGCCGTGGTGCTGGAAGGGGACAAGACCCGGCTGCTGCCGATCGCCGAGTTGCAGCCCGATATGCTGCTGCAGGTTGCGGTCGGCGAACGTATCGCCGCCGATGGCGTGGTCGCGGAGGGGCAATCGGAAATCGACCCCAGCTTCATGACCGGCGAAACCATCATCCAGCCGGTCGGGCCCGGCGACCGCGTCTTCTCCGGTATGGTCAACCAGAGCGGGCCGCTCAAGGTACGGATCACCGCCGTGGGGCAGGACAGTCTCGTCGGGTCGGTGATTCAGCTGATGGAGCAGGCCGAGCAGGGCCAGGCCAAATATGTCCGGCTCGCCGACCGCATCGCGCAATTCTATACGCCGGTCGTGCATGTGCTGGCGCTCGGTACCTTTCTGGTCTGGTGGGGTTTGCTCGGCGCGGGCTGGCAACCGGCACTGCTCACTGCCATGACCGTACTGATCATCACCTGCCCATGCGCGCTCGGTCTCGCCGTGCCCGCCGTGCAGGTGCTGGCGAGCAGCAGCCTGTTCAAGCATGGCATGCTGCTCAAGGCCGCCGATGCGCTCGAGCGTTTTGCCGCGGTGGATTGCATCGTGCTCGACAAGACCGGCACGTTAACGCTGGGGCGGCCGCAACTGATCAACGCCGAGCAGCTGCCGACGCAGGCGCTCGCACTCGGCGCGGCGCTCGCCGCCCATAGCCGCCATCCGCTCGCGCGCGCCTTGCTGCAAACCGCCGGTCTGAGCGACCCCGAAGCGGTGGCGCTGGTCACGGAGCATCCGGGCCAGGGGCTTGCAGCCAGCTGGCAAGGCAAGTCGGTGCGCCTCGGCCGCCGCGACTGGTGCGGCGCTGCGGCGGCGCCCGCCGATACCCAGCCTGAATTATGGCTGCAAATCGCCGACGAGACGCCGCTGCGTTTTGTGTTCGCCGATATGCCGCGCCCGGACGCTGCCGCCGTCTGCGTACGGCTGCGCGCCGCCGGTTATAGGCTGCGGTTGTTCTCCGGCGACCGGGCGCCGGTCGCGGCGGCGCTCGCTGAACAGCTCAAGATTCCCGACTGGCAAGCCGAGATGACGCCGCTGGCCAAGGCCGACGCCATCCGCGCTTTACAGGGCCGCGGCCATAAGGTGCTGATGGTAGGTGACGGCATCAATGACGCGGCGGCGCTCGCGGTGGCTCATGCCTCGCTTGCGCCGTCCACCGCGCTCGATATCGCGCAAAACGCAGCCGATATGGTGTTTCAAGGTGAAAGGCTGGAGCCGGTGGCGCGCGCGCTGGCGACGGCGAAACGCACGCAGAAACTGGTCAAACAGAATTTTCTGCTCGCGCTGCTTTATAATCTGATCGCTATTCCCCTTGCCATGACCGGTCATGTCACGCCGCTGGTCGCCGCCGTGGCGATGGCCTGCTCGTCGCTGCTTGTCGTGCTCAACGCCCAGCGTATTCAGTTCGGGCCGAAAGCGGTGGCGTAGATTATGGATATTATCGTTTATCTGATCCCGATTGCGCTCACCCTGGGTCTGCTGGGTCTGACCGGGTTTTTCTGGGCCATGCGGCATCAGCAGTTCGACGATCCGGAAGGTGACGCCAACCGGATTTTGTTCGGCGATGAACCGCCCGCGCCGCCGGAGCAGAATAAAGACACTTAGTTTATTTTGCCGCCCAGGGTTATTTCGTGGCCTGCGTCGCGGATTTGCTGATGATGACGTCGCCCTGTTTGACGCGCGTCTCCTTGGAGCCGTCGGAATAAGTGATGATGGTCGTGACCGTGCCGTCGGCGCTGGTGGTCGATGTCCGGCTCACTTCCACTTTCTTGCTGTCGTCTGTGCTGCTGGTGCTGTTTGTGCCGCCGCTGGGCGCCGCGCCGCTGCTCTTGGCTGCCGCCGCCGTGTTCTGCGCGGTATCGTTCTGAATGGCGCTGATGCTCATGAGCTTCTCCCCCTTGCGCTCACCAATTGGTCAACCTGCTGTTGTGATACACGCTGCCG
>JBDHTV010000052.1:0-10285 GCA_039808825.1 Bdellovibrionales bacterium
GTCTATGAAACGTTGATCGATGCGCATCCCGAGTTCGGCAGCGTTTGCTCGGGCGGGCGCTATGAAGACTTGGCCAGCCTCTATACCAAATCGCGCCTGCCCGGCGTCGGTATCTCCATCGGCGCGACGCGCCTGTTCGACCTGCTGCGCAGCATCGGCTGGGCCGACAAGTTCGGCAGCAGCGTGCAGGTGTTGGTCACGCAGCTGATGCCGGAGCGGCGCTATGCCGATCTGGCGCTCGCGGCGCAGTTGCGGCAGGCCGGCTTCAATACCGAGGTCTATCTCGAACCGGCGAAGCTCGACAAGCAGCTGCGTTATGCCGACCGTGCCGGGATACCGGTTGCGATTCTCATCGGCGAAACGGAGCAGGCGGCTGGCATGGCGCAGGTCAAGCTGCTGAACGAGAAGCGGCAGGAAAATGTGCCGCATGAGCAGCTTGTCGCTTTTCTGCGGCAAACTTTTAGCTGAAATTTCATCTTTATTACGGCAAGATTGACGCGACCTTGAAAGGGTAAATCCTCGTCACTTCCCGTGGTGTCATGCGGCTGTCGCGCGCTTTCTGGTTTTGGTTTTACTTCCTGCTCGTCTGGCTGCTCGGTGTTGCTGCGCTGCTGGTGCATTGGGAGAGCAAAGCCTCGCTGCTGCAGGCGCACTATCTGTCGCGCTATGCCGGACGTATGACCTATGTGCTGGAGCCAGGGCCGAACCCTGCGCTGCGTATTCCGACCACCGGCCCTTACAACCAGCGCTTTGGCTATACGGCCCTGCCGCAATTCATCAAGGGGTTGGAAAGCCGCGGGTTCGAGGTAGCCTGGCAGATGCGCACCTCACCGACCTTCAACGCGTTTGTCGATGAAGGCGGCTTCCCGATTTATCATGCCAAGAACGACGGCGGTCTGACGATCTTCGACCGTTCCGGCACTGTCATGCATCAGGCGCAGTTCCCGACGCGGGTGTTCGCGGATTTTGAATCGATTCCGCCGTTGCTCGTGAGTGCGCTGCAGTTTATCGAGGACCGGAACGTCCTCAACGCTGACTATCCGCAGCATAATCCCGCCGTGGATTGGGGCCGGTTCGTGCAGGCCGCCTTCGGTCAGGTACTCGGGCATATATTGCCGCAATTCGGCTCCGGCGGCGGCAGCACGCTCGCGACGCAGACGGAGAAATTCCGCAATTCGCCCGGCGGTCAGACCAACGGTGTCGTCGATAAAGTCCGGCAGATGATCTCCGCCAGTTTACGCGCTTATCTTGGCGGCAAGGATACGCAGACCGCAAGCCGCGAAATCGTGCTTAATTATCTGAATGCCACGCCGCTGGCCGCCCGCCCCGGGTGGGGTGAGATCAACGGCGTCGGCGACGGCTTATGGGCCTGGTTCGGCATCGATCTTGACGAAGCCTCGACGGCGTTGCGCAACCCGGACTCTCCGGCGTTTCTGCCGCGCAAGGCGTTGGTCTTCAAGCATGCGCTGGCCTTGATTCTGGCCGAACGTCGCCCGTCTTATTATCTTCAGACGAACACGGCGGCGCTGGAGCAGCTGGCGAACGCGACGCTGCAGCGGCTCCACGATGCCGGGATTATCGCGGAGCCTCTGCGTCAGGCGGCGTCGGAAGCGCCATTGCTGTTTCTACGCACGCCGCCGGATCTGCCGCAACCGTCCTTCATTGCGCAAAAAGCGACGAACGCCATCCGCCGCTATCTTTCATCCAGCTTTAATTTACCCGGACTCTACGAACTGGACCATGTTGACGCCAGCATCGGTACGACGCTCGATATGAATACGCAGAACCAGGTCACGGCCTTTCTGCAGCGCTTGCATGAACCGGAATTTGTCAAAAGCATTGGGCTTGAAGGCGAGCGGCTGTTGAGCGCCGATAACGACTTGACCAAAATCAATTGGACGATCGTGCTGTATGAGCGTACGCCGCTCGGCAACGCGCTGCGTGTGCAGGCCGATAATCTCGATCAGCCGTTGGATCTCAACGACGGCGCGAAGCTCGATCTCGGCTCGACCGCGAAGCTGCGCACCCTGACATCCTATCTTGAAATTCTCACGGAACTGCACCAGCGCTTCAGCCGCATGGAAGACGAGGCCCTTGATGAAGTGCTCGACAGCGATCCTGACGTGCTGACCACCTGGGTCGTGCAGTGGCTCAAGCAGCACAGCAAGGCCCCAACGCTGCAGGCCATGCTTGACGACGCGATGCAGCGTAAATATTCCGCCAATCCGGGTGAAACCTTTTTCACCGGTGGCGGCGCGCATAATTTCAACAATTTCGACCCAAAGGATAACGGCCGCATCGTGACGGTGGCGGAAGCCATCCGCAAATCCATCAACCTGCCTTTCATCCGCTTGATGCGCGATGTCGTGAATTACGAAATGGCGCAGGGCCCGAACCCGCGTCGCGAAGTGCTGGGCGACCCCGATCATCCTGCCCGCATGGCCTATCTCGAGCGTTTCGCCGAGGAAGAGGGCATGACCTTCATGAACGGCTTCTATGCGCGTTATCGCCAGTTGACGCCGGAGCAGGCCTTCGCAACGCTGATGCGCATGGGCGAGCGGCGCACGGCGGCGCTGGCCGTGATTTTCCGTTCGGTCTTTCCGCAGTCGGGCGAGGCTGAGTTTTTGCGCTATGTGCGCGAACTGAAGCCCAAACGGCCGGTGACGGAGGCGCAGCTCAAAAAGAACTATGCTGCTTATCCCTTAGAGCGCTTCGATCTGGCCGACCGCGCTTATATCGCCGGGGTGCATCCGCTTGAGCTGTGGCTGGTCGATTATCTCATCAAGCACCCCAAAGCGGCGCGCAAGCAGATTGAGGAAGCGAGCCGCCAGGCGCGCATCGACAGCTATGCCTGGTTGTTCAAAAGCGGCAAGCTGGCGCAGGACAGCCGCATCAAGGTTCTGCTCGAACAAGATGCCTTTACCGCCATCCACGCCCGCTGGCAGAAGCTGGGCTATCCGTTCGACCGGCTGGTCGCGAGTTATGCCACAGCCATCGGCAGCTCTGCCGACCGTCCCGGCGCACTGGCGGAGCTGATGGGCATTATCACCAACGAAGGGGTGCGTTTACCGATGGTCCGCGCCAACTACGTCAATTTTGCCATGAACACGCCATTCCAGACCATGATGGCGCGCAAGAACGCTCCGGCGAAAGCGGTGATGCACCCGGCCATCGCCCACACGTTACGCACGGCTTTGCGCGACGTCGTGGCGAATGGTACGGCCAAGCGTGTCGACGGCGCCTTTGTCGAGCCGAATGGCCGGCCCTTGCCGATCGGCGGCAAGACCGGTACCGGCGACCAGCGCTTCGATGAATTCGGCAAGGGCGGGCAGCTTATTTCCTCGCGCGTCGTCAACCGCACGGCGACATTTGTCTTTTATGTCGGGGACCGTTTCTTCGGTTCGATTACGGCTTATGTCGCGGGCGAGCAGGCCGCCAAATATCATTTTACCAGCGCCTTGCCGTCGCAAATGCTGCGCGCATTGGCGCCCACGCTCATGCCGTTGATCAACGAACAGAAAATCAGCCGCAACTGATTTTGCGCAAAAACTTGTGCAACCAGCTTTTCGGCGGCGTGGTCACAAGCAGGGCGAAACAGTTTTCCGTGCCCGCTTTCATCCCGTCCGGCGCGACGGCGCATGTAATATCGCCAGTTTGATAGGTAGCCTCGGCATTCGCAAGGCTGCCGCACAACACCAGCAACGCGCGACGATGCTGCGTGGCGGGCAAGGTGAGGGCGCTGTTGGCTTCAAGCATGACGAGCCGCGCATCGGCACCGCGGCGCTGGCAGCAAGACGTCAATTTGAGCTTATATTCCCTTTGTCCTGCTGCAGTCTGTTCCCACGCCAACTGCTTGACGCCGCTCTTGCATCCCGCTCCGCCCAGATAGCCGCGCAACGGCTCTGGAATGAAACATTCGGGCGAAGCATGGCTCTGCGCCGGTTTCGCTTCGGTGTCGGCGCCGTCGAGCGCCGCGAACAACTTGCTGCGGCAGGCGTCCGAAACCGGCACCGCCGCCGTTTCGGTCATGAGTTTGCCACCGACACATTCGCCGATATGGGCGAGCTTGCGGCAATGCGGGCAGAAGGCGAGATGCGTGGCGATGAGCAGCGATTCAGCCTCGCCCATGCAGCCATTGGCATAGGACAGCAGACATTCCTGCGACGGACAGTGTTTGGGCGTGGCAGAGCAGCTCATACCGCGTCTCCCAGCAATTCGCGCAGCCGCCCGAAGGCGAGCCGTAGCCGTGATTTGACCGTGCCAAGCGGCAGCCCGTCCTGGGTCGCGATTTCCTGTTGCGTCAGTTCGGCGAAATAGCTCTGGCGAATGATGGCGCGTTGGGCTTCCGGCAACTGCGCCAGAGCCTCCGCCACACGGTCGGCGCGTTCGCGGTCGCGTAGCGCCTCTTCCGGCGTCGCTTCGTCAGAGACGATGACAGGGTCGTCGAGCGCGATTTCCGGCCGCTTTTCCTGTCGCACGAGGTCGATATAACGATTACGGGTAATGGCGAAGATCCAGGTTCCGGCATCGGCGCGGGCGGGATCAAACTGGGCGGCGCGCCGCCAGATCTGTAACATGACGTCCTGCACAATATCTTCGGCCTTGCTGGCCGGAGCGCCCATCTTGAGCGACCAGCCCTTGATGCGCGGCGCGAAGTAATCATAAAGGCTGCCGAAAGCGGCCTTGTCCTGCGCCGCTACCCGCGTCAGCACACCACCCCAGTCGGGCGTTTCGGCGGCGATATCCGCTCTTTGTGCTGTTGTGGAAGCTTGGCGCATGATGCTTGCGCATAGCATGGTTTTGCCGTGCAGGGCACGCGCAATATACTGACTGGCCTGAAAAAACGGACAATTATAGCCCGCCGGTATTGTCTCGGCCTGTCCCATCGCGCGTTTCTAACCTCCTCTTCGTAAAGGGAATTAGCGTGCCCCACGGGGCAGTCAAGCTGGTTAACCGGGCATGACGTGGCTTTTTGGGCGATTTTTGGCGAATGTTTTGACTTTGCGCCCGGCTTTCAGGCATGTTCCGCGCCATGGGATTAGCTGCACATAACGAGAAATTCGCGCCGCCGCCGCAGGCCGCGGACGCCAAGACCAACGTTGTCGGGATGAGTATGCCCGCGCTGCAAGCGGCTTTTGCCGCGCTGGGGTTGGAAAAATTCCGCGCCAAGCAGGTCTGGCAATGGGTCTATTGCTGGGGCATCACCGATTTTGCCGCCATGACCAATCTCGCCAAACCGGTGCGCGAGAAGCTGGCGGCGCATTTCGTCGTCGGCCGCCCGGCCATCAGCCGCGATCAGCAGTCGGAAGACGGCACGCGCAAATGGCTGCTCAAGATGGCGGATGGGCAGGAAGTCGAGAGCGTCCATATTCCGGAAGAAGACCGCGGCGCGCTCTGCGTCTCCTCGCAGGTGGGTTGCACGCTCACCTGCCGCTTCTGCCATACCGGCACGCAGCGTCTGGTGCGCAATCTGGAGCCCGCCGAGATTGTCGGCCAGATCATGCTGGCGCGCGACCATCTCGTGGACTGGCCCTCCAACCGCGATAACCGCAAGCTCTCCAATATCGTCATGATGGGCATGGGCGAACCGCTGTTCAATTTCGACAACGTCGCCGCCGCGCTCAAGATCGTGATGGATAACGAAGGGATCGCTATCTCCAAGCGCCGCATCACGCTCTCCACCTCCGGTGTCGTGCCGATGATCGAACGCTGCGGCGCGGAGCTGGGCGTCAATCTCGCCGTCAGCCTCCATGCCGTGACGGATGAATTGCGTGACCAGATTATTCCGCTCAACCGCAAATATCCGATCAAGGAACTGATGCAGGCCTGCCGCAATTACCCTGGCTTGTCGAATGCGCGCCGCATCACCTTTGAATATGTCATGCTCAAAGGCGTGAACGACAGCGACGCCGATGCGCGCGCTCTGGTTCGGCTCATCGGCAGCATTCCGGCCAAGATTAATCTTATCCCGTTCAACCCTTGGCCCGGCGCGCCTTTCGAATGTTCGGATGACGACCGCATCGCCCGCTTCGGCGATATTGTCAACGCGGCGGGTTATGCGAGTCCGGTGCGCACGCCGCGTGGCCGCGACATCATGGCTGCCTGCGGCCAGCTCAAATCCGCCTCGTTGCGCCTGACCGCCGCCGAACGCGCCGCCATCGATAAGCTGATCGCGGAAAAAGAGCAGGCTGCCGGTATCGCGCAAGCGCAATAATGCTTGTCTTTCTCAAGGGGTTCGCCATCGGTGCCAGCCTGCTCGTCGTAATCGGCGCGCAGAACGCGCATGTGCTGCGCATGGGGCTCACGCGTCAGCATGTCTTTATCACGGCGTTGATCGCATCCATCTGCGATGCCATCCTGATTACGCTCGGCATCACCGGCCTCGGCCTGCTCATCGCCGCGAACGCCGCGCTGCTCGCGCTGATAAAGTATGCGGGCGTGGCGTTCTTGGTCTATTACGGCATCCGCAGCCTGCGCTCGGCCTTTCATGCCGGGAAGCTGGAGGTTGGACGGCAGGACAAGACCTATGACGTCAAGCAGGCGGTGATGGCCGTGCTCGCCATGAGCCTGCTCAACCCGCATGTCTATCTTGACACGGTGATGCTGATCGGCACGGTTGGTGCGCAGGAAGTGGGCTGGAACAAGTTTGTTTTCGGTTGCGGCGCAGCCACGGCTTCACTGCTCTGGTTCTTTGCGCTCTGCTACGGCGCGCGTCTGCTCATTCCGCTCTTCGCCAAACCGCGTGCCTGGCAAATCCTCGATTGCGTCATCGCCGTCATTGTCTGGGGGATGGCGCTTGGTTTGTTGCTCGCGCCGTAACATCGCCGTATATGCGCAATGGCATAATTTTGCCGGAAAATCTGCGCGTCATGCATAACCGCATATTGCAATCTTAGTTTGTTTGCTCGCTGCAATGCCCGGAAAAGTTCATAGTCGTGTCTATGACTATGGGAAATATACTGCTCACCGTTTTGTGTGTATTGGCGTTGCAGGGGCTGTTGGCAATGTACGTCTGCTTGCGCCGCGGTGACGGGGTGGCTGGCCATCGCAAGCGGTCTGACGATGAAGAATTGTTCTTCTGGTAATCAAGCAGCGATCGGTCTGCGCCGCACCGTGTCGCCATCGGCAATGGCGAGAATCTCCGCTCCGCGCCGCACCACGTCGGCCAAAGGCTCGGACGTCACGCGCATATGCGTGGCATTGGCATGCACCAGATGCGTCGTATCGGCCATAATACCGACATGGCCCGGGAAGAAGATCAGATCGCCGCGCGCATAAGGATAATTCGCCCAGTCGGAAGGTGGCGGCGCACCGAATATGATGCGTTGCAAATCGCTGTCGCGCGGACAGTCGATACCTGCAAGCTCCAGCGCCAGCTGTACCAGTCCGGAGCAGTCGATCCCTTGCGCCGTTCGTCCGCCCCAGAGATAAGGCACATTGAGCAGGCGGCCAGCCGTAAATACATAATCGGCGCATAGCACGGTCGCGGGCTCCAACTGGCCGGTATGGATATAGCCGCCAGTCACCAACCGTGACCAGCCGTTCGGCAGATTAGCGGCCACCGCCACGCGGGCCGGGAAGGGGAGCAGATCAACCGGCACGGCTTTCACCGTCGGTTCGGGATAAACATAGACCTGCAGATTACTGATCCGCCAGGCGGGGTCGGCGATGGTTTCGGCCAGGCCGGATTCCGCGACATAGCCGACATAACGGTCGCTGCGGTTCTGGACCCAGGCAATGCCGTTGGCGCGCTCGAACACATCGACGAACTCGCCCGCGCGCAGCTCGCTGCTCATCGCCGCCTGCGGCTGCGGCGTACTGAACATGGCCAGACGCGCGCTCGCCACGCGCGCCATCTGCCCCGCCACAAAATGGGCAGCCTGCACCCGGCCCTGCAACCCTATATCGGCGAGATCGGGGCGAAAAACATTTGTGCGCGGGTCAAGCGGCATCTGCATAAGGAAAGAAGTAGCACGATTCCTCCCCGTGCCAAATCTTCGCAGCTATCCCGCAGGCTATTGGCGCCTGCGTACCAATGGCGACGTATCGCCGCCCGGACGGTCCGGACGGGGCGGGAAGCCACCCATGCTAACCAGCCGGTCATACATGACCAGCGCCCCGGCGACGCCGACATTGACGCAGAACTTCATCGGGATTTTGACCGTGAATTGGCAGCGCGCGAGCACAGCCGGAGAGAGGCTGCCCAGCTCGGGCCCCAGCACATAAGCCGCCCGCTGCGGGTGCCGGAAGCGCGGCAACTCGATGGAATCTTCGATAAGTTCAACCCCTACGAGCATACAATCCTGCGGCAGGTCAAAAGCTGCCAGATTGGGGTACTTATAGAACGGAATATGCCCCGCCGCATGCGATGTGTCCGTCGCCTCCAGCTCGCGTTCTTCGAGTGCCGCGCCGATGGTGAAAAAGAAACTGGCGCCGAAAGCGTGCGCCGAACGCACCAGATTGCCGAGATTGCCCGCCTTGCTGATGCCTTCGACACCCAAACCGAAATAGCCGCGCATATTTGTATTTGTCCCAATTTTGCCTGCTTTTGCTTGCGATATGCTTATGGTATTGTCCGCGCCATAGCAAGTGAGGGAACAAAAAAATGGCTGAATCCGCTGTAAATCCCAATTTGGGCGCCGATTTGAGCGATCCCGCCCAATATAAGTTCTGGCAGGAAGATCACGTCCGGTTCGGCGATCTCGATGTCATCGGGCACGTCAATAATCTGGCGATGGGCAGCTATTTTGAAAATGCCCGTGTCGCGCTCATGCACCAGGTCTTCCCGAACTGGCCGAATTGCGAGACGCTCTTCGTTCTCGTGCAAACGCGTTTCGACTACTTCTATGAGTTGTACTATCCCGCGCAGCTGCGTATCGGCACACGCCTGTTGAGCTTCGGCCGCTCGTCCATGCGGCTTGGTGCGGCGCTGTTCCACAATGACGAGCTGATCTCGCAGAGCACCACCGTGTCGGTGCTCATCAACCGCGAAACGCGCAAGCCGGTCGCCGTGCCGGATGATCTGCGTCAGGCGATCATCAAGCTGGCAGGCTAAGGCGTGCGACTGACGCTGCAGATCGAAGCGACCGGCAAGCAGGGCGACGGCGTCGCGCTGCATGAAGGCAAACCCTTCTTTGTCCCGATGGCCCTCGCGGGTGACAAGGCTTCAGTCGAGCTCGATAGCCACGGTAATCTCGTTTCCGTCACCATCTTGCCGACCGGCAAAGGGCACGCCACGCCGGAGTGTGAGCACTTTCCGCAATGCGGCGGCTGCAAAATGCAGCATATGGAGCTGTCTGCCTATACGGCATGGAAGCATCATTTCGTCGTACGCCAGTTGCAGGAGAATGGGCTGGAAACGACGGTCAATCAGCCCATTCTGAGCCCGCCGCGCAGCCGCCGCCGCGCCACGCTTGCCGCCGTCCGGCAGGGCAAGAGCGCGCTGCTGGGCTTCAATCAGGCGCGCAGTCACCAGGTGGTCGATTTGCGGACGTGTAGCGTTTTGCGTCCGGAATTGGTGGCGCTGCTGAGGCCATTGCGCGCGATGCTGCCCGATTATATGGCGGACTCGAAGCAACTCGATATCCGTCTAACGTTGCTCGATGGCGTGATGGATATGGTCATCATCGGCGGCCCGACTCCGGAAATGCATGAACGCGAAATGCTCGGCATCTTTGCGGAACGTGCCAATATCGGCCGTATCAGCTGGCGCAAATGGGACAAAAGCCCCGCTGAGCCCATCGCGCACCGTTTGCCGGTGCGCGCGCATTTTGAATATGGCACGGTCGATATGCCGCCCGGCGGCTTTTTGCAGGCGACGAAAGAGGGGGAAGAAGCCTTGAGCGGGCTGGTCGCTGCCGCCGTCGGCAACGCCGCTTCGGTCGCTGACTTGTTTTGCGGCATCGGCACTTTCGCGCTCGCCATCAGCCCGCGCCCGCTAACGGCCGTAGACGGCGATGGCGCCGCCATCAAGGCGCTGCAACGCGCCATGCAGGGACGGGCGAAGACGAATATCGTGGAGCGCAATCTGGCACGTGAACCGCTGACGGCCTCGGAACTTAACGGCTTCAAGGCGGTGATCTTCGATCCGCCGCGCGACGGCGCGAAAGCGCAGGCTCAGGAAATCGCAAGCAGCAAAGTGCCGAAGGTTGTGGCCGTGAGTTGTGATCTCAATAGCTTCTGCCGCGACGCGAAGCTCCTGCAGGCCGGTGGTTACAAGCTCAAGGAAGTTAGCATCATCGATCAGTTCCTGTGGTCCACCCACGTCGAACTGGTTGGCGTATTC
>JBDHTV010000053.1:0-10213 GCA_039808825.1 Bdellovibrionales bacterium
CGTGGTGGCAGGTCGGCTGGTTGAAAAATTGCGGCCCATGTTCGACCGCGCCGCCCTTGGCGTCATAGGCCCCAAAATAAACCCGGCGCAGGCGTGCGAAGCTGATGGCGGCAGCGCAGAGCGCACAGGGCTCGAGCGTGACATAGAGGTCGCAATCCGGCAGGCGCGGCGAGCCGCGCGCGGCGCAGGCGGCGCGGATGACGCGGATTTCGGCGTGGCCGGTTGGGTCGTTGGCTTGCTCGGTGTTATTGCCCGCTTCGGCCAGAATGGTGCCATTGGCGTCAACCAGCACCGCGCCGACCGGCACTTCGCCGGTCGCGGCGGCGGCGCGCGCGGCTTTGAGCGCGATTTGCATAAAAGACAGCATCTGGGCTAAACCAAGCTATGACAAAAACCAGCAAACAAACTAGCGAAGCCGGGGCGGCGGACGCAACCGCTGTTTCGGCGGAGAAAGGCGAGCGCATCGCCAAGGTCCTGGCCCGGGCCGGGATTTGCTCGCGCCGCGATGCCGAGAAGCTGATTGCAGCCGGGCGCGTGAGCGTGGACGGCAAGGTGCTGACCAGTCCGGCGCTCAATGTAACCCCGGATCAGAAAATCATCGTCGATGGCAAACCGGTGCAGGGCAAGGAGCCGACGCGGCTGTGGCGCTATCACAAACCCGCCGGGTTTGTGACCACGGCGCGTGACCCGCAGGGGCGGCCCACCGTGTTCGACAATCTGCCGAAAGGGCTGCCGCGCGTGGTCAGCATCGGGCGCCTCGATTTGACGACCGAGGGCTTGCTGCTGTTGACGAATGACGGCGCGCTGGCGCGCCATCTTGAGCTGCCCAAACATGCCTGGGTGCGGCATTACCGCGTGCGCGTGCATGGCCGGGTTGATGAGGCGCGACTCGCCAAGCTCGCCGAGGGCGTGACGATCAGCGGGATTCACTATGGCGCAGTCAGGGCTGAATTGGAGCGGACGCAAGGCAGCAATGCCTGGCTCAAGATCAGCATCAAGGAAGGCAAGAACCGCGAAGTGCGCAAGATCATGGATTATCTCGGGCTGCAGGTGACACGGCTCATCCGCGTCGCGTTCGGCCCGTTCCAGCTCGCCAAGCTGCCGGAAGGCATGGTGGAAGAAGTGCCGCAGCGCGTGCTCAAGGATCAACTGGCGGATTTCTACGCCGCCATGAGCGGCTGATGCGCATTATCGCGGGCCGCTATGCCCGCCGCACGCTGACCGCGCCGCCGGGCCTTGCGACACGGCCGACGGCGGATCGCGCGCGCGAGGCGATCTTCAATATCATCGCGCATCAGGATTGGGGCAGAGAACTGCTCGATGGCGTCGCGGTACTCGATGCCTGCTGCGGCACCGGCGCATTGGGGCTGGAAGCGCTGTCGCGCGGCGCGGCCCAGGTTTGGTTCCTAGAGCAGGACTCGGCGGCCTGCGCGGCGGTAAAGCAGAATATCACGGCGCTGGCAGCGCAGGGCGCTTGCCATGTGCTGCGCGCCGATGCGGCGCAGCCGCCGCGTGCGACGCTGCCTTGTCATCTGGTATTCCTCGACCCGCCTTATCGTCAAAATTTGCCTGCGCGCATCGTGCCCGCATTGCAGGCCGCGGGTTGGTTTGCACCGGAAGCGCTGCTGGTGCTGGAAACCGCGCGCGACGAGACAGCCGCATTGTCGCCGCAATTCGTGCCGCACAGCCGCCGCGATTATGGCGCGGCCGCCGTTACCTTTTATCGCTATTTTCCTGACGCTGCGGCGGCAACGTAACATAACGTCACGCGATTTGAGCTTTTGCCCGCTTGTGCATTGCCGCGGATGCTTTATGCCTAATGGCAGAGTTTATGCGCGGCCGATTCAAGCCGCAGCAACATAATCAGGAGCAGTGTGATGTGCGGTATTGTCGGAATTCTTGCGGAACGTCCGGTGGCGGAATCGCTGGTGGAAGGGCTGCGGCGGCTTGAATATCGCGGGTACGACAGCACTGGCATCGCCACGCTCGTCGGCGACAAGATCGAGCGCCGCCGCGCCGAAGGCAAGCTCGGCAATCTCGCCGCGCGTTTGCAGCAGGAACCATTGGCTGGCACCATCGGTATCGGCCATACGCGCTGGGCGACGCATGGCCGGCCGACCGAGAACAATGCGCATCCGCACGCGACCGATCTGGTCGCCGTCGTCCATAACGGCATTATCGAGAATTACCGTACCTTGCGCGCCGAGTTGCAGGAAAAGCAGCACCGCTTCGTGACCGAGACGGACTCCGAAACGATTGCCCACTTGTTGACCGATTATCTGCAACAGGGCCTGAGCCCGCAGGAGGCGACGGCAGCGACGCTGGCGCGGCTTGAAGGTGCCTTCGCGCTCGGCATTATCTTCAAGGGCCATAACAAGCTGCTGATCGGGGCACGGCGCGGCTCGCCGCTTGCGGTCGGCTATGGCGATGGCGAGATGTATCTTGGTTCGGACGCGCTGGCGTTGGCGCCGCTCACCAATCGCGTGAGCTATCTTGAGGAAGGCGATTGGGTCGAATTGCATCCGGGCAAGGCCGTGTTCCAT
Source organism: Bdellovibrionales bacterium (assembly GCA_039808825.1). Taxonomy (GTDB): domain Bacteria; phylum Pseudomonadota; class Alphaproteobacteria; order UBA9219; family RFNS01; genus JAGOHT01. The sequence continues at coordinate 2,544 of JBDHTV010000053.1, forward strand.
GATGCGCAGAACCACGTCGTGGTGCGCCCGGTGCAGCAGGTGGCTTTGTCCGGCGCGCTGATCGGCAAGGGCGAATATCGCCACTTCATGCTTAAGGAGATTTTTGAGCAACCTGCCGTGATCGGCGATACGCTCAACGCGCTGATGTCGGCGGAAGCGCAGCTGAGCCTGCCCAAATTGCCTTTCGCCTGGGAAAAAGTGAGCCGTCTGACGATCGTCGGCTGCGGCACCGCTTATTATGCCGGGCTGATCGGCAAATACTGGTTCGAGCGGCTTGCCGGGCTGCCGGTCGAGATCGATATCGCGTCGGAGTTCCGCTATCGCGCGGCGCCGCTACCGGCGGACGGCGTGACGCTGGCGATTTCGCAATCGGGCGAAACGGCGGATACGCTGGCGGGCATCGCCTATGCCAAACAACAGGGGCAAAAGATCCTCGCGGTCGTCAATGTGCCGCAAAGCTCGATCGCGCGACAGGCGGACTGCGTGGTGCCGACGCTGGCGGGGCCGGAAATCGGCGTCGCCTCGACTAAAGCCTTCAGCACGCAGCTCGCGGTGCTGCTCTGCCTCGCCGTCGCGGCGGGGCAGGCGCGCGGCAAGCTGAGCGCCGCGCGCGCGGCGGAAATCCTGCAAGCTTTGCGTGAAGTGCCGGCGCAGGTGAACCAGATTCTGCAACAGCATGACCGGGTGCAGCAGCTCGCGCTCGACATCGCCGAAGTACGTGACGTGATTTTCCTCGGTCGCGGGCAGCTCTTTCCGGTGGCGCTCGAAGGCGCGCTCAAGCTTAAGGAAGTATCCTATATCCATGCCGAGGGTTTTGCCGCGGGCGAGCTCAAGCACGGGCCGATTGCGCTGATTGACGAGAATATGCCGGTTGTGGTGCTCGCGCCGCATGACGCGCTGTTCGACAAAACCGCATCCAACCTGCAGGAAGTGGTGGCGCGTGGGGCAAAAGCTATTGTGCTCACAGAGGGGCGTACGGTCGATCAGCTGGGCTGCAAGCCCTTCAGAACATTGGCTTTGCCTGCCGCCGATAGCGCCGTGCTGCCGCTGCTTTATGCCGTGCCGCTGCAGCTGCTGGCCTATTATACGGCGGTCGCCAAAGGTACCGATGTCGATCAGCCGAGAAACCTAGCCAAAAGCGTTACGGTTGAGTAAAAAGAAAGACCGTATACCGAAAACGAGCAGTTTATTATGAGTACGCCGCAAATGAAGCCCGTTCCTGTCGCTCCGGCCTGGAGCCCGGACAGCTGGCGCAGCAAGCTTGCCAAGCAGCAGCCGACTTATCCCGATGCCGCGAAACTGGCGCAGGTCGAGCAGCGCCTCAACCGCATGCCGCCGCTGGTTTTTGCCGGTGAGGCGCGCCGTTTGAAGAAAGCGCTGGCTGGCGTGGCCAACGGCGACTCCTTCCTGTTCATGGGCGGCGACTGCGCCGAGAGCTTCAGCGAATTCGCGGCGGTCAACATCCGCAGCCTGTTCCGCGTCGTGCTGCAGATGGCGATCGTATTGACCTTCGGCGGCGCGACGCCGGTCGTCAAGGTTGGCCGTGTGGCCGGGCAGTTCGCCAAGCCGCGTTCGGATGATAGCGAAACGCGCGGCGATGTCACGCTACCGAGCTACCGCGGCGATATCATCAACGGGCTCGAATTCACGCCGGAAGCGCGTATTCCCGACCCGCAGCGGATGCTCGATGTCTATAACCAGTCGGCGGCGACACTCAATCTGCTGCGTGCCTTCGCGCAGGGCGGTTATGCCGATCTGCACGAGGTGCACCGCTGGAATCTCGATTTCGTGGCGCATAGCCCGCAAGGCGCGCGCTATGAAGATCTTGCCCGCCGGCTTGATGAAACCCTGGCCTTCATGGCTGCTTGCGGCATGACCGGCGCGACGGTGCCGCAAATCCGCGAGACGGATTTCTATACCGCGCACGAAGCGCTGCTGCTGCCATATGAGCAGGGCTTGACCCGCGTCGATAGCACGAGCGGTGATTGGTATGACGTGTCCGCGCACCTGCTGTGGATCGGCGACCGTACGCGCCAGCCGGATGGCGCGCATGTTGAATTCGCGCGCGGCATCAAGAATCCCATTGGTTTGAAGTGCGGCCCGTCAATGCCGGTCGATGATCTGCTCAAGCTCTGCGATATTTTGAATCCAGAGAATGAGCCGGGCCGCCTCACGCTCATCACCCGCATGGGCGCGGAGAAGGTCGGCAAGAGCCTGCCGCCGTTGCTGCGCGCGGTGAAGGCGGCGGGGCGCAATGTCGTCTGGTGCTCCGACCCGATGCATGGCAACACGCATGTTTCTTCGACCGGCTACAAGACGCGGCCGTTCGACAGTATTCTGTCCGAAGTGCGCGACTTCTTCGCCATCTGTCAGGCGGAAGGGGTTTATGCCGGCGGCATCCACCTCGAAATGACCGGGCAGGATGTCACGGAATGCACCGGCGGGGCACAGCAGATTGTCGAAGATGACTTGTCGAGCCGTTACCATACGCACTGCGATCCGCGCTTGAATGCCAGCCAGGCGCTGGAGCTTGGTTTCCTCGTGGCTGATGCTTTGAAGAAACTGCGCTAAGGTGTGGCGTGTTCGTATGAATCAAAGCTTGCTGCGCGTCGATCCGTCACGTATTTTAAAATTATACTGTGCCGGTTAAACGTCGCTGCGCCGTTCCCATGTTTGGTGCGACCAAACACAATTTTGTCTCATTTCAGGCTTAGCCCAGAGCTATGTCATCACGCCCAAAAGGAGAATAATCATGCGTCATGCTTCACTCGCCTTTATTCTGGCGCTCACCTTGTGTAGCGGCGCTGCTTTCGCCGGCAGCCTGAGCTACAGCGACGGGCGCGGCGGCTGGAAGTCCACCATGTGCACCAAGCCGGAACGTCCGGCCGCGTTGCCGAAAGACCCGGAAACGGCGGCGAACGATCTCAATGAACGTATCGAGGCCTATAACGCCTATGCGGCGCAGACCCAGGCCTATCTCGATTGTCTGAGCAAGGAAGTCGAGCACGACGCGCAATCGGCGCAATATGTGCTGACCGAAGCTTCGAAGAAGCTGATGAAAGCCTCGGAAGATGAGCTGGCGGAAATCCAGAGCCAGGTACAGCGCAAGAAGAAGCAGTAAGCGGCGCGCACTTTCGCAAACGCCATAGTCCGTGCCGGGCTATGGCGTTTTTGCTGTCAGCACCAGCCAGGGCGTGGGGCCATCGCGACCTTCGAACGTGCAGAGAAACTGGTCGATCTCCGCGAGGTTATGCAGCGCGGGTGTCAGCACAGCGCGTTTCGGCGCATGATCGACCAGCATGATATCGTGGCTCGCGGCGAAACGCTGGCGCAGCCGTTGCGTTACGCCGGGGCTGCACATTTCATGCACTTCGACGATCAGATCATGCCCCTTGAGTGCCGGATAGCGCGTAGGGTCGAGCAGGGCGTCTTCGCCGCCTTCGATATCGCAGATAATCAATGTTTGGCCCGCTGGGTGCGCGGCAAAATCCTCGCCCGCAAATAGTCCGCCGATGTTGACCTGGTCCGCGACATTGTTATTGGCGGCCGTGGTGCGGCAGCCTGCCTGCGCCGCTGGGTTGATGTCATAGCCAAAAAACCTGCTCTCCGGCATCTGCCGGGCCATGCCGACGAGATAATAGCCGTCGCCGCAACCGATATTGACGATATGCGCATAGCCGCGCTTGACCGCCGCCGCGATATAAGGGTGCAGCTCCGCTTCGTAGCTGCCGATGATCATCGGCAGCGCATTGCCGGCATGAACGGGCAGGGCGAGACGCAGCCCCTTGAAGACCCCGTTTTGTACGACGGCGACTTGACCGTCGGCGGCATATTGCAAAATCAGCTGTTCGACTTTGCGGGCACGGCACCAGAGCAGAATGCTCAGCAGGTGATTATTGATCTTGCCCGGATCATCGTCCGTGTTGGCGACTCGCCGCACTTCGGCGAGCACCGTCTGGTCGAGTTCCATTCGCTTCTTCTCCCTGTTCGGCGGCCAGCTTGGCCTGTCGCGCGTCGATATTCTCCGACCGCCAGAGCCAGGCCGCGCCGCGCACGCCGCTCGCATCGCCATGCAACGGCGGCTTGAGTTCGGTAAGCAGCGGCTCGCGCGCGTCCGGGTTGGCGGCGAAATGATAAGGCGCGATCAGCTTCGGCAGGTCAGTATAAAGATGCGGCATTTTGGACAGGCCGCCGCCCAGCACGATGACATCCGGGTCGAGGATATTGACGACGTTGGCGAAGCTGCGTGCCAGCCGGTCGGCGTGCCGCGCCAGCGTTTCCCGGGCGAGCACGTCGCCGCCCGCCGCGGCCTGCGCGATTTTCTCCGCCGTCAGGTTCTGTCCGGTACGGCGCTTGTGGTCCGCCGCGAGGCCGGGGCCGGAAACCCAGGTCTCGACGCAGCCCTGCTTGCCGCAATAACATTTCGGACCGGGCAGCTCGTCCGGCTTCGGGTCGGGCAGGCGGACATGGCCATATTCGCCCGCATTGCCGTTACCGCCATTGAGCACTTTGCCGTCGACTGCGATGCCGGAGCCGGTGCCGGTGCCGAGAATGACGGCCCAGACCACGCGCTTGCCAGCACCGGCGCCGTCGGTTGCTTCGGACAGCGCGAGGCAGTTCGCATCGTTTGCGACACGCACGTCCCGGCCGATTGCTTGTGCGAGATCGCGGTCAAGCGGTTTGCCGTTGAGCCAGTTCGAGTTGGCATTTTTCACCAGACCCGTGGCCACGGAGATACAACCGGGGATGCCGACGCCGACGGCGCCCGCTGCGCCGGTGACCTGTTCAAGATGACGAATCTCGGCAGCTATGTGCTTGATGGTCGCGGCATAATCATTCTGCGGCGAAGGGGTGCGACGACCGGCAAGTTTCGTGCCATCGGCGGAGAGCGCGACGGTTTCGACCTTCGTGCCACCCAGGTCAACGCCGAAATAGAGCATCTCCAAAATCTCCCGCTTGCCTCAGGCTGCAAAATCATCAAAAATATGGTACACTTCATGCTAGACCAGCCGCTTAAGGATTGAAAATGAAATATTCCGCCTTGCTGATGCTTGCGCTGTCGCTCTGCGTGCCCGGAACCGCCGGTGCGGCAACTGGTTGTTATGATGCGGAGCAGCAAGAGGCAGAGCAGCTGGTGCGGCTGCATTCCGAGTTGATGGTCATCACCTTGTCCTGCCGAACGGCGGCGGACGGCACTTCTCTGGTGCCCGCCTATCAGAAATTCACGCAGGGCAATCTGCAGCGCATCAAGGACGCCGAACAGTCGCTGATGAGCTGGCACCGCAGTCATGGCGGCGGCAGCGGGGAAGCCAAGCTCGACCGGCTTCGCACCAATTTCCATAACGAATATTCCATCCGCCTCGCAGAAATGTCGCCGTCCAGCTTCTGCACGTCCTATCGCGACGAGGTGGTGAAGGCCGCGACGTTGAACGGCCCATCCCTGACGCAAGCGCTCGATAAGATGGCGGTCAGCTATCGCGGCGCGGTTCCGGGCTGCAAGATCAGGCAGGCCGCGAAGTAAGCTGCGGTGGAATATCTCGTCCAGCAGCTCATCAACGGCGTCACGCTCGGCGCGATTTATGCCCTCATCGCCATCGGCTACACGATGGTTTACGGCATCATCGGCATGATCAATTTCGCCCACGGCGAGATTTATATGATTGGTGCTTTCATTACCGTCATCGCGTTCCTGCTGTTCGGCATCATCGGCATCACGGCGGTGCCGCTCGCGTTGTTTCTGGCGCTGCTGGTTAGCGTCGCGATTACGGCACTTTATGGCTGGTCGGTCGAGCGCATTGCTTATCGCCCATTACGCGGGGCGAACCGGCTCGCGCCGCTCATCTCGGCCATCGGCATGTCGATCTTTCTGCAAAATTATGTCCAGCTGCTGCAGGGCGCGCGGGTCAAGCCGCTGCCGCCGCTCTTTCCCGGCAGCTTCAACCTGTGGCAGCGCGCGGATGGCTTCGTGGTCTCGCTCTCTTATCTGCAGCTCATGATCATCGTGCTCACCACGCTGATCATGGCGGGCTTCACCTGGGTTATTCGCCGCACGCCGCTCGGCCGCGCCCAGCGCGCGACGGAGCAGGACAAGGTGATGGCGAGCTTGTGCGGCATCAATGTCGACCGCACCATCGCCGTGACCTTCCTGCTCGGGGCAGGGCTCGCGGCGGTCGCGGGCATGATGGTCACGCTCTATTACGGCGTGACGGATTTCTATATGGGCTTCCTTGCCGGGATGAAGGCCTTCACCGCCGCCGTGCTGGGCGGCATCGGCTCGCTGCCCGGCGCGATGCTCGGCGGGTTGCTGATTGGCCTGATCGAGGCGCTGTGGTCGGGTTATGTCAGCGTCGAATATAAGGATGTCGCAGCCTTCCTGATTTTGATCGGCATCCTCATCGTGCGCCCGAACGGGTTGCTCGGCCGTCCGGAGATCGAGAAAGTATGAGCGCGGCGGCGGAGACAGTGGCGGTATCGGATAAGTTCAGGCCCTGGCGCGATGCGGCGCTGGTGGCGGGCATCGCCGCCGTGCTGCTGTTACCCTTGCTCGGCTTACGCACGGTGGACAGCCCAAGCGGGCTGACGCTGGAGCCGCGGCTGATCGAGTTGCTTTATGCCGTGACCTTTATTTTTACCGGACGGCTTCTGCGCAATATGATCCCTGTTATTCCGGGTGTCGTCGGTGCGCTTGCCGTGGGCGCGGCTGCCTTGCTTGCCTTTGTGCAGTTGCCGAGCGGCCTGCTGCGGTTTGCCGGTGTGGCGGGCAGTGCGTTGCTGGCGCTGCTGGCGCTCAAGCAAAAATTTCTGCCGCAGGGCGTGAAGCTCAAACTGCCGACGATTATCGCCAGCAAGGGGGCAGACGGCATGTTGCTGCTGCTCATCGCTGCCGTCGCGCTCTTGCCCTGGCTGCCTTTCGCTGATCGCTATGTGCTTGATGTCATCATCATGGTGCTGACCTATGCCGCGCTCGCCTATGGGCTCAATATCGTGGTCGGTTATGCCGGTCTGCTCGATCTTGGCTATGTCGCGTTTTACGCCATCGGGGCTTATAGCTGCGCGCTGCTCGCCAAGCAGGCGGGCTTCAGCTTCTGGCTCACGCTGCCGTTCGCGGGCGGGCTCGCGGCGCTGGTAGCAGGCATTATCGGCGGGCCGATTTTGCGCCTGCGCGGCGATTACCTCGCCATCGTCACGCTCGGCTTTGCCGAGATCACGCGGCTTGTGCTGATCAACGCCGTCGATATCACCGGCGGGCCGAATGGCATTTCCGGTGTGCCGCGCCCGAGCCTGTTCGGGCTGGAATTTGCGGCGCATGGCAAGAACGGGGCGCAGAGCTTCGCCGAATTTTTCAAAGTGCCGTTCAGCCCGGAACAGCGGCTGATCTTCCTCTATTATCTTATGTTCGTGCTGGCGCTGGCGATTGGCTGGCTCGGCTGGGCCTTACGCCGTCTGCCGCTTGGGCGGGCGTGGGAAGCGATGCGCGAAGATGAAATCGCCTGCGCCGCGATGGGTATCAACCGCGCGCGGGTGCGGCTCGCGGCCTATATGTTGGGTGCGCTCTGCGCCGGTCTATGCGGCGCATTCTTCGCGGCGCGGCAGGGCTTTGTCAGCCCAGAGAGTTTCAGTTTTGCCGAAACTTCGACCGTGCTCGCGATTGTCGTGCTCGGCGGCATCGG
>JBDHTV010000054.1:0-10157 GCA_039808825.1 Bdellovibrionales bacterium
CTTAGAAATAGTCCGTCGTGGTTCTGGTGATGCTTTCGTAGCCGGTCAGTGCCATGCGCAGGCCGGTGGTATGCGGCAGGATGTGTTCGGCGTAAAAGCGCGTGGTCAGCACCTTGTTGTGCAGATATTCGCCATATTGCGCGCCGGTTTCATGACGCTGCAGGTAGAAGGCCTGGACGGCGGCATGGGCCAGATAAAGCCCGCCGATCGCGACGCCGGCGAGGCGCAGATAGCTGCTGGCGCCAGCAGCAGCGGCGGCCTTGTTGTCGCGCAGGAAGTCGAGCATCTGCTGGGTCGCGGTTTCAAGATCGGTGCGGGCAAAGGCGAGCTGATAGCGGATGGTGCGCGCATCTTCGCTGTTGCTGAAGCGCGGAATTTCGTGCTCGACACGCTTAAGCTCCGAGCAGATCTCATACATGCCCGCGCCATTGTCGCGCGCCAGCTTGCGGAAGACCAAATCATTCGCCTGGATGCCGTTGGTGCCTTCGTAAATCGCCAGCACGCGTGCGTCGCGATAATGCTGGGCGAGGCCCGTTTCTTCGATATAGCCCATGCCGCCGCAGACCTGGATGGCGAGGCTGGTAACCTCATTGCTCATATCGGTGAGCCAGCCTTTGACGATAGGCATATAAATGTTGAGGCGAAGGTGCGATTTGACGTCGCCCTTCATGCGCGCGCGGTCGGCCATATAGCCGGTGGCGATGGTGAGGGCGCGCGCCGCTTCGATCTGGGCGCGCATCGTCATCAACATGCGGCGGACATCGGCATGTTCGATGATCGCGACATCGCCGCTTTCCTTGTCCAGCATATTGCGGCCCTGGATACGCGTTTTGGCATAGGCCAATGCATCCTGATAGGCACGTTCGGCGAGCCCGAGGCCCTGGATGCCGACACCGATGCGGGCATTGTTCATCATGGTGAACATCGCCGCCATGCCGCCATGCTCTTCGCCGATCAAATAACCGATTGCGCCCTCATTGTCGCCATAGGCGAGAACGCAGGTCGGGCTCGCATGTTGCCCAAGCTTATGCTCGATGGAGACGACGCGGATATCGTTCTGCTTGCCCAGCGTGCCGTCCGGCTTGGCCAGCGTTTTCGGCACGAGGAACAGCGACAGGCCCTTGCTGCCTTCCGGTGCATCGGGCAGGCGGGCGAGGACGAAATGGACGATATTCTCGGCCATATCGTGGTCGCCATAGCTGATGAAGATCTTCTGGCCGCGGATGCGATAGAACCCGCCGTCCGGCGTTGCGGTGGTGCGGATGGCGCCGACGTCGGAACCAGCCTGCGGTTCCGTCAAATTCATCGTGCCGGTCCAGGCGCCGCTGACCAGATTGGGCAGATAGATATTCTTGATTTCGGGTGCGCCATGTGTGGCGAGCAGCTCGATTGAACCCTGATTGAGCAGCGTGGCGAGCGCAAGCGACAGGTTCGCGCCTTGAAACATTTCCTGCACGGCATAGCCGACGCACCAGGGCAGACCCATGCCACCGATATCGCTTGGGAAGGCGACGCTGTTCCAGCCACCGGCGACAAAATTCTGGTAGGCATCGCGGAAGCCGGCAGGCATCGCGACCTTGCCATCAACCAGCTTCGCACCCGTCTTGTCGCCCACCCGGTTGAGGGGAGCGAAGGTGCCGCTCGCGAGCGCGCCAGCACCTTCCAGAATGCTGTCCAGCAGCTCCGGTGTAATCTCGTGGCCGAGATCCTGCAGGTTTTGCATACCGACAAGATGCTTCAGCAAAAAGGCCAGGTCTGGAATGGGAGGACTATAGGTCATGGACTTATATAGGTGACAGAAAGATGAGGAATCAATCGCTTATTGGGATTGTAGCCTCAGTCTAATGCCGAAGGGTTATGAATTGGGTAATTTGCCGCGGATGGGTTTTGAACTGGCATGGGGCTTGCAACATCGGGGCAGGGGAGAAACGCCATGACTATAACCGCCATCGCCAGTTTGAGCAAAGAAATTGAAGAAAAACAAAGTGTTGCGCAAAATTCCTTGACTCAAGTCATCAGCGCGATCAAGAGCGCGAGCAAGCAAACCGGGGTAGATTTTGCCTATCTCGTCAATAAGGCGGCGCAGGAAAGCAGCTTCAAGACCGATGCGAAGGCAAAAACCAGCTCGGCGACGGGGCTCTATCAATTCACCGAGCAGACCTGGCTGCAGATGGTCAAGGATAATGGTAGCAAATATGGGCTCGAGGGGCTGGCTGATAAAATTATTAAGCGCACGGATGGCTCGCTGACGGTCAAGGACCGTGCGTTGCGGCACCAGATTCTGGAAATGCGCAAGAATCCGCAATTATCGGCGGCAATGGCGGCGGAACTCGCGCAGGACAACAAGACCTATCTGCAGAACAATGTCGGCGGTACGATCGGCAATACCGAGCTGTATCTCGCGCATTTTCTCGGCGCAGCGGGCGCGGCCAATTTTCTTACGGCAATGCGCAGTAATCCGCAAACCAAGGCGGATAATCTGCTGCCCGACGCGGCGGCGGCCAATCACAGCGTCTTTTATAATGCCGATGGCACGGCCAAATCGGTCGGTGCGATCTATGACCGGTTCGCGGCCAAGATGGAGGGCAAGGGGGTCGATATCCCGGATTCGGTCGCGAACCAGCCGACGATGCTGGCGATGGTCGGGCAGGCGCTCAATGCCGTGCCGGATTTGCGTTTGCGCACCGCCAATATCACCAGCCTTGCGAGCGCCTCAGCACCGGCGGCTAGTGTTGGCGGGCACAGCTTAGCCGAGGGAGCAACGGCTTCGGCGCTCTTTTCGGCGATGGTGCTGTCGCAGGTCGATGCGTTCAAGGTTAATGCCGATAAATCATTACCCGGGGATAAGGCGGTCGATAAAGGCTGGGTGCAAACCGTTGTCTAAGCGGCTTCAGCGCATTTTGGCTGGTTTCGCGGTTTCGCATTGCAAAATGCAAACAGATAAGGCCTTTTCGCATTTTGCAAATCGTGTTGATCGTCTTAAGTATTTGAATTGATTTGATTTATGTCGTGCCAAACGGTTGGCACAGCCCATGCACTTCTCTCTGCATCAGCGCAAGGGAGAATAAAATGGGCACCGAACGCGAATTGAATGACAAGCAGTTTCTGCAGGAGATTGAAGAGCTTATTAACCTGGTCAGTGAAGCGCGCGCGATGATCCGCGGCCTGGACCTCGGTATCGATGGCGAAGAGTTGACGGCGGCGTCAGTGATCCGCCTGCCGCGTAACAAAACGCACTAGAGTTTCGGGCCGCGCAGGCGGCCCACCAAGTCCCTCCCCCCAGGCACCAGCCGCACCGGTGCCACGCCTCGGAGCCGATGTTTCCCCGACATCGGCTCCATTTTCTTTTCAGGATAGCTCGACTGCCGGTAGCCAAGGACATTTGCGGCGCTGCTGCTGGCCCAGCTCCGAAAGCGGGTAACGCTCCGGCTGCGGTTGTGGGGCATTGGCGGCGTCGCGGCGCGCGGGCGGAACGGTCAGGGCGCGGCTGCCGGCATGGAAAGGCGGCTTTTGCTGATTTTGCGGCATCAAATACTCCTTAAAATATTGGGAGAGGGAAGCTAATGGCCTTCACCAGGCAATGCAAGCATATCATCAGCTTACCACCACGCGGCGGAGGCTTGTTTCGGCGCGCTAAATTGCGGTTTCCATTGCCGTTTTTTTAACTTGACCTGAGCGGACGAGTCGGGGAAAAGACACGCACAAAACCGCAGCTGTGATTGGGCCCATGCCGAGCTTAAAAGACCTGAAAAACCGCATTACGAGCGTGAAGTCGACGCGCAAGATCACCTCCGCCATGAAAATGGTGGCGGCGAGCAAGCTGCGGCGCGCGCAGGAGCAGGCAGAAGCCGCCCGGCCCTATGCGCAGGCGATGGCGCGGATGCTCGGCTCGCTTTCGGCCAATCTGGTTATCGACAGCAACAGCTCGCCGCTGATCGCAGGCACGGGCAAGCAGGATACGATCCTGTTGCTGGTTATCACATCCGACCGCGGTCTCTGCGGCGGCTTTAATGGTTCCGTGGTGCGCGAGGCACGCAAGCAGATCAAGGCGCTGCAGCAGGAAGGCAAGCAGGTGCGCCTGTTCTGCGTCGGCCGCAAGGGGCGGGACCTGCTCAAGCGCGAGCATGCCGCGCTCATGCTTGGTTCCATCGACGATGTCGGCAGAAAGAAGCTCGACTATGCCGATGCCGAGAAGGTCACGGCGCAGCTCATGGCGCTGCTGGCCGAAGGCAAGTTCGATGTCTGCCGCATGGTCTATAACCGGTTCAAATCCGTTATCGCGCAGATCGTGACGACCGAACAGATTATCCCCATTGCGCCGGCCGCGGCGAATGAAAATGCCAAGGCGGACAGCGCCGAACCGCTCATCGTCTTTGAGCCGGATGAAGAAGCCATTCTGGAGAAGCTGCTGCCGCAAAATCTCGCGGTGCAGGTTTACGGCGCGCTGCTGGAAAATCTGGCGGGTGAAATGGGTGCGCGCATGACCGCGATGGATAACGCCACGCGCAACGCCGGTGACATGATCAATCGTTTGACGCTGCAATATAACCGCAGCCGTCAGGCTTATATCACCAAGGAACTCATCGAAATCATTTCGGGCGCCGAGGCGGTATGAGCAAGTTGAGCCAAACGATACTCGCTTTTGCCCTTGTGTTGCTGCCGGTCGCGGTGCAGGCGGAGGACTCGCAAATCGTGGCCTTGACGCAACAGATTGCGGCTAATCCCGGCGACAAGAATTTATACAACAAGCGCAGCCAGCTTTATCACGCAGCTGGCCAGCACCAGCAAGCGATGACCGATCTCGAAAAAAGCTGCCAGCTGGAGGCGGACAAGGATGTGGCCGAGCTGTGCATGATGGAAGTCAAGGATTATGCCGCGACTTACCATCTGCAGCGCTAACGGTTTGACGCATAGCACACGCAATTTTCTGTTCAGGAGACAAAACGATGCAAGCCAATACTGAAGGTCGGGTTACGCAGGTCATGGGCGCCGTGGTTGACGTCCAGTTCGACGGTCCGTTGCCGGCCATTCTGAACTGCGTCAAGACCGAGAATGAGGGCCGCCCGTTGCTCATGGAAGTGGCGCAGCATCTCGGCGAAGGCAGCGTGCGTTGCATCGCCATGGACACCACCGACGGCATGGTGCGGGGCCAGAAGGTCAGCGACACCGGCGCGCCGATCACAGTGCCGGTCGGGCCGGAATTGCTCGGGCGCATCGTCAATGTCATCGGCGAGCCGATCGATGAACGCGGCGCGGTCAATGCCAAGCAGTCGCTGCCGATCCATCGTTCGGCGCCGGAATTCGTCGAACAATCGACCGAACAGCAGGTGCTGGTCACGGGTATTAAGGTCGTCGATCTGCTCGCGCCTTATGCGCGCGGCGGCAAGATTGGTTTGTTCGGTGGCGCGGGCGTGGGCAAGACCGTGCTCATCATGGAACTCATCAATAACGTCGCCAAGGCGCATGGCGGTTATTCGGTGTTCGCCGGTGTTGGTGAGCGTACCCGCGAAGGCAACGACCTTTACCACGAAATGATGGAATCCGGCGTTATCAAGACTGACGGCCCCGGTTCCAAGGCCGCGCTGGTCTATGGCCAGATGAACGAACCGCCGGGCGCGCGTGCGCGCGTCGCGCTGACGGGTCTCACGATGGCGGAATATTTCCGCGACGCCGAAGGCCAGGACGTGCTGTTCTTCGTCGATAACATTTTCCGTTTCACCCAGGCGGGTTCGGAAGTGTCGGCGCTGCTGGGCCGTATTCCTTCCGCCGTCGGTTACCAGCCGACGCTGGCGACGGAAATGGGCGCGCTGCAGGAACGCATCACCACGACCAAGAAGGGGTCGATCACCTCGGTACAGGCGATTTACGTGCCGGCGGACGACTTGACCGACCCGGCGCCCGCGACCTCGTTCGCGCACCTTGACGCCACCACGGTGCTGTCGCGCCAGATCGCCGAACTCGGCATCTATCCGGCGGTCGATCCGCTCGATTCCACGAGCCGCATTCTCGATCCGCGCGTCGTCGGCAAGGAACATTACGAAGTGGCGCGCAGCGTGCAGAAGGTGCTGCAGACCTATAAGTCGCTGCAGGACATCATCGCCATTCTCGGCATGGATGAACTGTCGGAAGAGGATAAGCTGGTCGTGGCGCGCGCGCGTAAGATCCAGCGCTTCCTGTCGCAGCCGTTCCACGTCGCCGAAGTCTTCACCGGCTCGCCGGGCGTGCTCGTCAAGCTCGAAGACACGATCCGCGGCTTCAAGGGCATCGTTGCCGGCGATTATGACCATCTGCCGGAAGCGGCGTTCTATATGGTCGGCACGATCGACGAAGCGGTTGCTAAGGCACGCAAACTGGCGGAGGCCGCTTGAGCCAACCACCCCTGCTGCGGCGTCAGGACAACGATTATCAGTATGACCGTACCATGTATGTGCATACGATGATGCGGGATCGCGACGGCTTTGACAGTATCTTCGTGCATAGCGAAGCCGGGTGGACACACAACCAGCTGCTGAAAAAACAGCTGCAAGGCTATAACTGGGAAGGCGAGGTTGCCGTCGGCGTCAAACGCGATGCGCAAGGCGTGCCGGAACAGGTGATAACGCTGACTGCGATGCAGGATGGTTTTCCGCGCGCGGCCTCGCGGGTCAAGGTGCGGAAGCTGCGCGAAGGCAAGGCGCAGGAAATGGATCTCGAGGATTATCTGCGGATCGGGCTCAAGGGGCCGTCGCGGACATTCTCGTTCGTATATAATCTCGATGCCTATCGTCGTTTGAAGGGGCCGGAAAATGAGTGAACAAATCGCGTTTGAACTGGTCTCTCCGGTCAAGAAGTTACTGGGCAAGCCGGTCACGATGGTCAGCATGCCGGGCAGCGAAGGCGATTTCAGTGTACTGCCCGGCCATGTGCCGCTGATCGCGACGTTGCGACCCGGTATCATCGAGGCCTATGAGGGCAACAATATTACAGACCGGATTTTCGTGGCGGGCGGCTTTGCCGAGGTGACTGGTGAGCGTTGCACCGTACTGGCGCAGGAAGCGGTGCCGGTTGCGGAGCTGAACCGTGCGGCGGTCAACGAGAACATTGCCAGCATCAACGCCGCGCTCAAGGAAGCGGACAGCGAAGCCGAGCGTACGGCATTGCAGAACCAGCTCGATGTGGCGCAGGCCAAGCTCGCGGTGTTGGCGGCTTGAGGCCTATGCGGCGGGCGCGAGTGCCGCGCGCATAACTTCATAAGTCAGTGCCGGTGGCCGGTAGTGCGGCAGCGTTGCTTCTGCCTTCACGCGCGCGACATCAGCGAGAAAACGCTCTGGCTGGCGGAAATTGCTGCATTCAAAGATGCGCACATCGTAATCCCACCAGCGCGTGGCTAGAAAAGCTTCAACAAGCTTGTCCGTAAAGCGTGCGCGTAGCATCCGTGCCGGGGAGCCGCCGACGATCGTGTAGGGCGCGACGTCTTTGGTCACAACCGCGCCAGCAGCGATGACCGCGCCGTCGCCAATGGTTATGCCGCGCGCCAGCAGCACATCCTGACCAATCCAGACATCGTTGCCGATACGCGGCATGGCGGCCAGATCGCCGTCATAGCCGGTCATGACGAAATCGCGGCTGCCGAGCGCCAGGTGCGCGGTCATGAAATAAGCTTCGGGCTGATAGGCGAAGGGCGACGTTGTCGCCCATTCGGCGGGATGGCGATGCGCCATGACGCGGCAGCCGCTGCCGATGGAGCAGTAGCGGCCCACACTTAGGCCGCGTTCGATGACCGAATGGCTATATGAGAACGCACCAAGCTGCGGTACTTCGCAATATTCGAGTGGGGTGGGAAAGCTGGTATGCGGCTCAATCGCGACCCCGATGGGGAAGATAATCGTGCGCTGCGGATCGACAGGACAGCTGGCGATATGCCAGCGTTGGAAGATCGCGGCGACTTCGGGCGTGCAGTGAAAAACCGCGCCACCTTTGCCCAAGCTGGCGACATGGCGATTGGGGCTGGATAAGGTTTGTCCGGCGGCGCTCTGCATCATGCCGCACCATGCACGGCTGCGTTATAAGAAGGCTATTGGGTTCGCAACAAAAAAGCCCCGCCATCGGTTGATGGCGGGGCTTTTGGCTTGTTGCCGGATTAATCCAGCAGGTTGCTGATCGAGGAAGTCAGCTTGGTGGTCAGCGGCTGCACCGCTTCCTCAAACTTCAGATTGACCTGCTCGGCATAGGCCACGGTGCGGACGTTGTACTCCTTGAAGTCCTTCGACTCATTGATGTACTGCGACTTGCTATGACCATTGTTGGTGCGGTGCGTGACGGAACCGCCGGCCGTGGCCAGATTGTCCTGCGAGGCTGATCCGCCTTCGTTCGAAGTCGAAGTCGTGGTCTGGACCTTGCCGCCCTTGAGCGGACGCTCGGAGAGCTGGATATCGACCGTGATCGCGTAAGTCACGTCCTTGATCAGCTCGTTGGCAAGGAACGTCGTTGCGGCGATGCCGAGACCGACACCGGTCATCGCGGCGGCGTTGCCGCCGAGCGCGCCGGTCAGCGCCGCCGTGCCGGCACCGGCCAGCAGCGGCTCGCCGTACTGGCCCATCAGCAGCTTGTCCTTCGATTCATTGTCAAGCACACCCGCTTGCAGGATGTTGGCGCGGATCATGAAGTGGGCCTGGTTCGGGTCGCTGACCACGCGATAGCCGCGCGCCTGGATCGCCTGCTGCAGCGGGCCGCGCAGATCAAGCTCCGGATGATCGGAGGTGTTGCGCGCGCTGACATAGACCGTCTTGGCGGCTTCCGGCACCGGGTCGAGGAAGATCGACTCGCTCATATGGGTTTTGACTTGCAGGTCGCTGTGGCTGATCACGTTATGCGCCGCAGTACAGGCGCCAAGGCTGCCGACCAGCAATCCCAAGGCGGCGACACGACCGAACTTGTTGAGCATTATCTTCTCCCGGAGCGTTTGATGGGTTTGTGAAAGAGCACGATTCATATACCAGCGCCGCAGAATAGACAATCCTGCTTTCAGGGGGAAACTCAGGCCTGGGAGGAGCCGGCGGGAACGGCGATGGCCGCCGGAGCCGGTTGGCGGGGGGCAAACAGCTTCATCAGCGTGAAGATCAGCGCCAGTGTTGTCACATACACGGCTATCTGCGCCTGGGTCGGGCGTTCGGTATAGCCCATCAGCGCATGCAGCACGACGCCGAGCGGGGCATCCTGTTTGAGCAGATTGCCGGAGTTCCAGGCCGTGGCCGACCAGATGGTGACGATATCGGCCTGCTGCAGGAAGCCGATGGCCGTGGCGGCCATACCCGCGGCGAGCACGGCGATCAGGCCGCTGGTGACGGCAAAGAGATGACGGGGGGGAATTTTAAGCAAGCCGCGATAGGTCGCAAACGCAAAGACGCCGCCGAGCGCCACGCCGCAGAGGCCGCCGATTAGGGTGGACTGCGCGCTCTGTGCGGCGGAAAGGGTGATGCCGTAAAGAAACAGCACGACTTCAGCACCTTCGCGCAGCACGGCGATGCCGGCGGCGAGCGCGAGCGCCAGCAAGGTTCGGTCGCCCGCCGTAACAGCCGTGCCGAGCGCCTTGAATTGCTGGCTCAAAGCCCGGCCGTGCCGCGCCATCCAGATATTATGCCAGGCGAGCATCAAGACCGCGACGCCGAGGATGCCAGCATTAAAAATTTCCTGGCCGCTGCCGGAGAACATTTCCGCCAGGCTGCCCGCACAATAAGCGAGCATGAGCGCGCCCAGAATACCGCCAAGCACACCGCCCGCGACCCAACGGCCACGCTTCGACACGCTGCGCGTTGCGGCCAGGACGATGCCGACGACAAGACCGGCTTCGATCACTTCACGGAATACGATGAGCAGGGCAGCAAGCATGATAACGCGACAAAACTCTCAAAACGGGTTGTTTCTGGATACAACAATTAAGAATTATTCGCAATAGTTGCGTGACTCGCTTCGACAAGGTTAAGCCGCAACGGGCAGTGGGCGAGGAGGCATAGTGCCGCAGCGAACGTGTTGTAGAGATTGGATATATTGCATCAGGATGGCCAAACGGGCGGTAGCGCGTTAATTTGCCGCGGGAATTTGCCGCGGGTGCATGAGATGGAACCGATGAAAGTTTTGCTGATTTTTCTGCTCGCGCTGGGGCTGACACTGGTGCTGGC
>JBDHTV010000055.1:0-10081 GCA_039808825.1 Bdellovibrionales bacterium
TCCCGTGCCACGCTCAACCGCGACGGCAAACAGATCACGCAGCTGACGGCGCATTTCGGCTACCGGCCCAAGGGCCACCGCCATGATCACCGGCTGGCCTTCGTGGTCTAAGCCGGGCAACAAACGAGAAAGGCGACAACATGACCACCCAATATCATATTGGCCTGCTCGGCAAGGAACCGATGGCGATTAAGCTCTATTGGTCGCGCGCCGCGGAAGAGACCTGCTATCAGGTACTGCAGCAGACCGACCCCGTTTTCCTGACCAGGCATCGCCCGCCCCAAGACCCGACCCCGGTGCCGATGGATTATCAGACTGCACGGCAGCGCAAAGGCCGCGCGCTCGATCAAGCAGTCGCCAGCCAGTTGACCGCCTATCTCGCGCCGAAATTGCCGCCGGATTCATTGCAGGAGATTCTTGGCCATGCCAAGCCACAGAGCCTGTTTGTGCGGAATGTCCGCCTGAGCGCCGATAGTCAGTCGATCACCTCGGCGCTCGTCGCGGTTTCGTACCCGCAGGAACCGGGCGCCGACAAAAAGCCGCGCGACGTTATGCTCGCGCTCTGATGACGCGGCTCAAGCCGCGACGCCTTCAAGCTGCAGCAACGCTGCCTTGCGCTTGACCCCGCCGCCGGAATAGCCGGTGAGCGCCCCGTTCTTGCCGATGACCCGATGGCAAGGCACGATGATCGGCAACGGGTTGCGGGCGTTGGCAAGCGCGACGGCACGCGTCGCCGTCGGCTGCTTGATACGCGCCGCGAGATCGCTATAAGCAACCGTCTTGCCATAAGGCACTTTGACCAACGCCTGCCACACCCGCGTCTGGAAATCCGTACCCGCGAGATCGAATGGCACGGTGAAGGCGCGCAGCTTGCCGCCGAAATAAGCGGCAAGCTCGCGCTTCGCTTCACGGAACACCGGCAGATGATCGCGCTCTTCCCAATCGCGCTGCAGCTTGGTCGGGAAGCGGCTGCCCGGCAGTTCAAGCCGGTTCAGCGCTTCGCCATCGCCGAGCAACAATACCGGCCCCCACGGCGAAGATATGCGCGTGTAATAAACCGTTTCCGTCATCACCGGCCTCCTGCCCGTTCCGTCAGCCCTTAGTTGGGCTGACCCTGCAACATCCGCCGCAGCAACGCGACATCATCGCGTAGCGACTGGTCTTGCGCCGCGAGCTCTTCAACCTTGCGCACAGCATGGATGACCGTGGTGTGGTCACGGCCGCCGAATTTGCGCCCAATTTCAGGGAGGCTGCGCGGCGTAAGCTGCTTCGCCAGATACATCGCCACCTGCCGCGGCCGCGCCACGACGCGCGCGCGGCGCGCCGAATGCATGTCGGCAAGGCGGATATTGTAATGCTCGGCGACGCGCTTCTGGATTTCATCGATCGTAATACGGCGATCGCTGGCGCGCAGGATATCGGCGAGCACTTCCTGCGTCATCTCGAGCGTGATGGTGCGCCCGACCAGCTGCGCATGCGCGACGATACGGTTCAACGCGCCTTCCAGCTCGCGCACATTGTTGCTGATCTTGGTGGCGAGGAACTCGAGCACCTTGTCCGGCACCGGGCAGCCCGCGACGCGCGCCTTGCTTTGCAGAATATTGAAACGCAGCTCCGCCGTGGTCGGATGAATATCGGCGACCAAACCCCAGCCGAGGCGCGAACGCAGCCGCTCCTCGATCTTCTCGAGATCCTGCGGCGACTTGTCCGCCGAGACGATGACCTGACGGTTCTGATCGACGAGCGCGTTGAAGGTATGGAAGAATTCTTCCTGCGTATGCTCGCGCCCGCTGATGAACTGCACATCGTCGATCATCAGCACATCGACGGAACGGAACTGTTCCTTGAACGCGACCGTGTCCTTGAACCGCAGCGCGCGCACGAACTGGTACATGAACTTTTCCGCCGACATATAAATCACGCGGCGTTCCGGATGATGCTTGCGCAGATGCCAGGCGATGGCGTGCATCAGATGGGTCTTGCCGAGACCGACGCCGCCATAGAGGAACAGCGGGTTGAAGCCCGGCGCATTCTGCTCCGCAACGCGGCGCGCCGCGGCATAAGCGAGCTCGTTGGCGCGGCCGACGACGAAATTCTCGAAGGTGAAACGCGGATCGAGTGTGGAAGCACCGTCTTCGGTGAAGGAGACCGGCGGCATGACGCTGGGAACGGCGCTGTGCGGCGCGGCTTGCGTCGGTTGCGGCAACACGACACTGCGCGGCGCCTCAACGGCCTTTTCGCTTTCCACCGCATGCAGGCCGCTGACCACATTGAGCGTGACCGGACCGAGACCGCCGACCTGCTGCCATAAGGCTTGCAGCTGATCGCGGTAATGTTGTTCGATCCAGTCGCGCATGAAGCGCGTCGGCGCGTTGATCACCACGCCATCCTCGCTCGCGCGTGACGGCAAAGGCGCGAGCCAGCGCTCGAACACCGTCTCGCCGAGACGTTCGCGCATCAGCTGCAGCACTTTGTGCCACAACGCTTGCGCCCCCATTTTTTCCACACCTGCCTTGATATTCTGTCCAGGGATAAAACCTTCGACCATCTGCACGACCGCCATATCTAGAGACCTCAGAATAGCCGGATTGCTCCGGCAACGCCATGACAAGAGACAAAAAGAGACCATCACACCGGAACGGGTTCCGGCATGTCGGCAACCGACTTGCGTGTTGGGAGTTAGTGACTGGGTAAGGCGGTACTGCGACGTGCCAACGCGGCGGGAACCCGACAATAAGAGAAAGTACTCGTTATCATTCGGGTTGTTCCGGTCATAGTCTTCGCCTTTGGTAATACTATGGTGAAACGACGAATATTGTGTGAATATTTTGTTTCGTCGGATTTGGACATTAAGACGAAACCAACTTTACTTTCAATCACAAGATTCGCTTGACAGCAAATTCGCACATTTCGTGCGCGCCGCAGGGATTTTTCCTGCGGCGCTGCACTAACTTATTGCGCTTGCAGCGCTTTGACCTTCTTGACGAGACGCGACACTTTGCGCGCCGCCGTTTTGCGCTTGATCACACCTTTTTGCGCGGTACGCACCAGCGCGGGCTCGGCGCTCTTGAGCGCGGCGGCGGCGGCGGCGGCGTCGCCTTTGGCGAGCGCGGTTTCGACCTTCTTGACGGCAGAACGCGTCGCGGAAACGCGGGCGCGATTGATGGTGTTGCGCTTGACGGATTGGCGCGCGCGTTTGGCGGCGGACTTATGATTGGCCATAAAAAGATAACCTCTTGGTTTTGTGTGCTGATTTCAGCTTCACGCGGTTGTTTCGGCTGCGGCGCGGACAGAATTATCCACAAAAACCGCAAGGCGGCGAGTCATAGGCTAGCCCCGCCCCCGCGTCAAGGATTTAAGCGGGCCCCTTGCGCAACCGGAACGAGGCTGTCATGGCCCGCATTCCGGCTAAAAATCGCTGAATCTGCGCAAGAAAATATCATGAAAGTAATTCCGTGCTGGAATCCTTTGGTGGCTCTCCCGCCCATGAGTTAAGGTTAAACTTGAATAGTGATCGTGTATCAAGAAAGGAAACAGCCATGGTTGATCTGCATTCCGGCCGCTTTTTCAAGGATGTCGGCGCCGTCGAAGTCGATGCCAAGCAACATGAGGTCATGCCGGGCGTGAAGGAAGTGCTCGCCAAGCAAGGCGCGAAATCCGGACTGAACAGCACCGCCACCGTTGACGCAAACGTCAAGGCCGTAGTGGGCGCCGATGGCAAGGGTGTCGTCAATGTCACCGTCGTCGCGCCGGAAGGCCCGGAGCCAGATAAAAAAGCCGGCGCCAAGCCCGCGAAGCCGGCAACCCCGGCCGCCAAAGGCACCGTGAACAATCAACCGGCTGGCGTTACCGGCGCTGTTCCTACGCCGACGCTCGCCGCGGTCAACCCCACGCGCCGTCTCGGCCGCACGCCGGGCCGCGGTGTCGCCGTTCGCCCAAACCCGACCGTAACGCGCCAGCAGAGCCAGGCGCTCACCGCCAACCAATCGGGCGGCGGCGCCCTCGCCGTAAAGCGTGATGATGTTGCGCCGAAAGCGGACAAGCTGAAAAATCCCAAGCAGGACGCCAAGGGTCCCAAGCCGCTGGCCGCCAAGCAGGTGGCCGTCAACGTCAATTTGCAGGAAACGCGGCGCGCCAAGATTTTAAGCCTGATGCAGGGCGGCAATATGACGCCTGACAAAGACCCGAAGGATCTGCCGCAACCGCATACTGGCCGTCGCCGCGATCACCACAAGGCGCTTGATCGCACGGGTTTTGCCCCGAACGCATCCTCCGCTAAGCTCGGCGGCCCCACGGCTGATGCCAAACCCCAACAGCAGCAACGCATTACCCCCGCCACGGCGAAAATGGCCGCCCTGCCCGCGACCAGCCCGCGTCCGGGCGGTAGCACTTTCTAATCGTGCCAATGCACGCCCCGCACCGCCCGGTGCGGGGCAGATCTTTTCCGCCTCAGCCTAACGGCCGCTATGGAAATAACCCAAGTCCTGATCCCACCGCCGGTTTTCCTCTCCGGCAACGAATTGACGCGCAAATTGCGCGAATGGGATGCGCCGCTTGAAATGCCGGCACCCAGGCAACTGCAATTTTTCGATGCCGCGACTTTGCCGCCGCCGGGCCGCGAGCATCTGCTCTTCCATCTCCTGATCCATCGTTCAGCGACCGAACCGCAGCCGGAAGCCCGGCTGCCTGTTATGCCGCAAGCGACCGGCCAGCTGCGCACGCTGCACCAGCTGGCGCAGACCGATCCGGGCCTGCGCCGTCATGCGCGCTTCTGGCAAGCGCTGCGTGAAGCGATCAACGGCCAGCAGCTCAAGCCACGCCAAGAGCAACTGCTCGATATTGCCTGGCGGCGTCTGGGCCGTCGGCGCAGCCGTAGCCGGCTGGTGCCCGGCGGTTTGAAGCAGGACCGGCTGCGCCAGCCCTGGCGCGAGTCGTCGCGCCAGCATACGCAGAGCGCAAGTGCCTTTACCGCCTGGCAGCGGCAGCAGGCTGCCCCCGCGCCGCGCGCGCAAACGCGGCCCCGGCGCGACGAACGTTCGCTCGCCCCCACGCGCGACGACAGCTGGCTGCCGAAACTGCGCCCGACCTTCAGCGATACCGACAGCGGCGACGATTAACGCCCCCTCTGAACCATGCAACCATAACGGTTGTTTACACGCCACGCCGACGCTGTTAGTTTGCGCCCGTCATGAAAAGCTTATCGCATGTGCCGGATTGCCATCGGGGCAATCGCCGTACCGGCCACATCGTTTTACATAAATTGTCATTGATGAGCTTTAGGTCGTATCATGAAACTGATTTCCGGCAACAGTAACCAGCCGCTCGCCGCCGCCATCGCCAAATATCTCGGCGTCCAGCTCTGCCAGGCCACCGTGCGCCGTTTCGCGGACATGGAAGTGTTTGTCGAGATCATGGAAAATATCCGCGGCGAGGATGTCTTCGTCGTGCAGCCGACCTCGTTCCCGGCCAATGACAATCTGATGGAACTGCTGATCACGGCCGATGCGCTGCGTCGCTCGTCCGCGCGCCGCATCACCGCCGTCATCCCCTATTACGGTTACGCCCGCCAGGACCGCAAGACGGGGCCGCGCACGCCGATCACCGCCAAGCTCGTCGCCAATCTGCTCACGACCGCAGGCGTCGATCGCGTGCTGACGCTTGATCTCCATGCCGGACAGATCCAGGGCTTCTTCGATATTCCCGTCGACAACCTGTCCGTCGCCCCCGTCTTTGCTCAACATATCAAGGATACCATGTCGGTGCATGGCCGCCTGCCCGAAGGCCTGACCATGGTCTCGCCCGATGTCGGCGGCGTCGTGCGTGCGCGCCATCTCGCCAAGCGCCTGAATGCCGATCTCGCGATCATCGACAAGCGCCGCGAAAAGGCGGGCGAATCCGAGGTCATGAACATCATCGGCGATGTCGAGGGGCGTGACTGCATCATGCTCGACGATATCGTCGACAGCGCCGGCACATTGTGCAACGCCGCCGTCGCGCTCAAGAACGCGGGCGCCAAGACGGTCGCCGCCTATGTCACGCATGGCGTGCTGTCGGGCAGCGCGTTCGAGCGTATCGGCAATTCGCCGCTCACGCGTCTGGTGACGACAGACTCCATCGCCGGCACGGTCGACGTGATGACCGCCGCGCGGGTCGAGCAAATCTCGGTCGCTCCGCTGCTCGCCGAAGCCGTGATCCGCATCTCGCAGGAACGCTCGGTCTCCAGCCTGTTTAACTAAACGCCCCCGCCCGCCGTTGAAGATTTGATCCGAAGCCAGACAAAATCCGTGCAACAGATTTTGTCTGGGTGAGGTGGCGCGTTGAGCGCCCGCAAGCTTATGCGAGCGTAGGCAAGGCGGCGGAGCCGCCGCCCGCCGTTGAGGGAAAGATAAAGACACTGCACGCGGCGTTTGAGGGGTTAACAAACAAAGTTAACACCAAAACCCTTGCTTTCCCCCGCCTTCTAGCGCACAAAGCGCGGTCTGTCGCCATTGGGGCGCAGACAAGCAGACAAAAGGTTACGCGCATCCCTGGAGGCCGTGACCTGAACAACCAGGTAAGTCCATGGTTGCGTCGGCACGTGGCGAAAATGCAGCCCACGATCACGCAACCGGATATTGCCGCAGCAAGGGAGCTTATTATTATGGCTGATACCGCCACCATTATTGCCGAACCCCGTGACGCCGCTGGCAAGGGCGCTGCCCGCGCCACCCGCCGCGCCGACCGCGTGCCCGCCGTGATTTACGGCGACAAGCAGCCGCCGGTGCTGATCGCGATTGAACAGAAGGTCGCGCTGCGCGAAGTGAACCGCCGCGGTTTCTTCACCCATCTTTATGATGTCGAGGTCAAGGGCAAGAAGCACCGCGTGCTCGCCCGCGACGTGCAGTTCGACCCGGTCACGGACCGTCCGCTGCATATCGATTTCCTGCGCGTCGCCGCCCACACCAAGATCCGCGTCGCCGTGCCGTTCAACTTCATCAACCAGGACAAGTCGCCGGGTCTGAAGCGCGGCGGCATGCTCAACATCGTGGCGCATGAGCTCGAACTCAATGTCAGCCCCGATGCGATCCCGGAAAAGATCGATGTCGATCTGTCGGGTCAGGAAATGAACGCCAGCATCCATCTCGGCAGCATCAAGCTGCCCAAGGGCGCGAGCCCGGTGAACGGCGATGACGAAACCACCATCGCGAACATCGTGCCGCCCGCCGCGACGAAGTCGGAAGAAGCCGCCGCGCCCGCCGCTGCGGCCGCTGCCGCTCCGGCTGCTGGCGGCAAGGCCGCGCCCGCTGCTGCCGGCAAAGCCGCTGCGCCGGCCGCTGGTGGCAAGGCCGCCGCGCCCGCCGCCAAGGCGCCCGCCAAGAAGTAAGCGCTTCGCGCTTGTTCAGAATGCACGGCCCGCTATGATGCAGGCCGTGCATTTTTCTTTGCTCCAACCCGCAGGCGTCCATGCCCGACATTCTTTTGACCTTGTGGCTCGGCAAACCGGTCTGGACCTGGCTCGGTTTTCTCGTATTGGTTCTCTTCCTGCTGGCGCTCGATCTCGGGCTGCTGCACCGTAAGCCGCACGAGGTCACGATCAAGGAAAGTATGCGGCAATGCGCCTTCTATACCGCGCTCGGCACGCTCTTCGCCCTGGTTGTCTATTATCTCTACCGGCAGCAGACCCCCGAGCTGATGACCGACGCAACCCTGCGTTTGGCCGACGACACGCAACGCGGGCTCACCGCGGCCCAACTGTACCTGACCGGCTATCTCGTCGAGCTTTCGCTCTCGATGGATAATATCTTCGTCATCGCGCTGATCTTCGGCGCCTTCAAGATTCCGCCGCGCTATCAGCACCGCGTGCTGTTCTGGGGCATTATCGGCGTCGTACTGTTTCGCGCCTTGCTGATCGGTGTCGGTGCGGTGCTGATCGCAAAGTTCCACTGGCTGATGCTCGTCTTCGGCCTGTTCCTGCTTTATGCCGGGGTTAAGATGCTGCGCGCCGGGGACGGTCACGGTCCGGATATCCAGCACAATCCGCTGCTGACCTTTATCCGCCGTCATTTTCCGGTCACGCATGACCTGCATGGCGAAAGTTTTTTCATCAAACAGCGCGATCCAAAAACCGGCAAAATGATCCGCTATATGACGCCGACTTTCGTCGCGCTCATGATGGTGGAAAGCGCCGACATCGTCTTCGCGGTCGATAGCGTGCCCGCCGTCTTCGCCGTGACGCCCGACCCTTATCTTGTCTACACCAGCAACATCTTCGCCATTCTCGGTCTGCGCTCGCTTTATTTCACGCTCGCCGCCATGGTGAACCGCTTCGCCTATCTCAAATATGCGCTGGCACTGATTTTGATGCTGATCGGCGGTAAAATCCTGCTCGCGGAGGGGCTGCATATCGACCTGCCGAACTGGCTCAGCCTGCTTGCCACCATCCTGCTGCTCGCGGGCGGCGTGGTTTACTCGCTGCACCGTACGCGGCGCGACGCCGCCGGAGACGCGGCATGAAGCTGCTGGTCGGCCTCGGCAATCCCGGCACGGATTACGCCCAGACCCGCCATAATATCGGCTTCATGGCGCTCGACGCGCTGGCAGCGGGCCTGCAAGCGACCGATTGGCAAAAGAAGTTTCAAGGTTTGCTGGCCACCGCGGTCTGGCAGGGTGAGAAACTGCTGCTGCTCAAGCCGCAGACTTATATGAATTTGTCGGGCCAGGCGGTGCTGCCGGCGCTGCAATTCTATAAAATCGCCCCCACCGACCTCATCGTCTTTCATGACGAGCTTGAGCTGCCGCCCGGCAAAGTCCGCGTCAAGCAAGGCGGCGGCGCTGCCGGGCATAACGGCCTCAAATCGCTCGACGGGATGCTGGGGCCCGATTATTGGCGCGTGCGTCTCGGCATTGGCCGCCCGCCCGCCAACCGCGAAAGCGTGCATGACTATGTGCTGCATCCTTTCACCAGCGATGACCAGCCCTGGCTCAAGGCGCTGCTGGCAGCGCTGGTCAGGGAAGCGCCGCTGCTGCTCGCGGGACGACACAGCAATTTCATGAACAAGCTCACCGCGGCGCTGGAACCTTTCCAGCCCGCGAAACCCGATCAAACAACGGAGTCATAAATGGGTTTTAATTGCGGTATTGTCGGTCTTCCAAATGTTGGCAAATCGACCCTGTTCAACGCGCTGACCGCGACAGCGGCGGCGCAGGCGGCGAATTATCCGTTCTGCACGATCGAACCGAATGTCGGCCGCGTTGCCGTGCCGGATGACCGGCTCGACAAGCTCGCCGCCATCGCCCATTCGCAGAAGACCATTCCGACCCAGCTCGAGTTCGTCGATATCGCCGGCCTCGTGCGCGGCGCGAGCAAAGGCGAAGGGCTCGGCAATCAGTTCCTCGCCAATATCCGCGAAACCGACGCCATCATCCATGTCCTGCGCTGCTTCACCGATGGCGACGTCACCCATGTCGAAGGCTCGGTTGATCCGATCCGCGACGCCGAGACAGTCGAAACCGAGCTGATGCTTGCCGACATGGACAGCCTGGAGAAGCGCGTCGCCGCGGCGCAGAAGAAAGCCAAGAGCGGCGACGCGGAGGCCAAAGCCCAGCTGGTCGCGATGGAACCGGCCCTCGCCGCGCTGCAGGCGGGCCAGCCCGCGCGCAGTATCGTCAAGCAGCTGCCGCCCGAAGCCCTGCCGCTGTTCAAGCAGCTGCAGCTCATGACCGGCAAGCCCGTGCTCTATGTCGCCAACGTCGCTGAAGGCGACGCCGCGACCGGCAACGAACTTTCCGCGAGAGTCGCCGCCAAGGCCAAGGCCGAAGGCACCGTCGCCGTCATCGTCACCGCCGCAATCGAGGCGGAAGTGGCGCTATTGCCGACGCCGGAAGATCAGAAGGAATTTCTCGACACGCTCGGCCTGACCGAGCCGGGGTTGAACCGCGTCATCCGCGCCGGTTACAGCCTGCTCGACCTCATCACCTTCTTCACGGTCGGCCCCAAGGAAGCGCGGGCCTGGACCGTGCGGCGCGGCGCAAGCGCGCCCGAAGCGGCAGGCGTCATCCATACCGATTTCCAGCGCGGCTTCATCCGCGCCGAAACCATCGA
>JBDHTV010000056.1:0-10026 GCA_039808825.1 Bdellovibrionales bacterium
TGATGAAAGATTTCTGGCCGTGCGATGTGCATATGATCGGCAAGGACATCATCCGCTTCCACTGCGTTTACTGGCCCGCTTTCCTGATGTCGGCAGGGCTGGCTTTGCCGAAGAGCGTGTTCGCGCACGGCTTCATTTATAATCGCGGCGAGAAAATGTCGAAATCAGTCGGCAACGTCATTACGCCGCAGGAACTGGCGACGCGCTACGGTGTCGACCAAATTCGCTATTTCCTGCTGCGTGAGATCGCTTACGGGCAGGATGGTAATATTTCGCATGAAGCGATCGTGCAGCGCATGGATAGCGATCTGGCGAACGGTATCGGTAATCTCGCGCAGCGCAGCCTGTCGATGATTAACAAAAACTGTAATGGGCAGGTGCCAACACCGGGGCCGATGACGGAAGCCGACCATGAAATCCGAGGGCTCGCCGACGCGCTGCTGCCGCAGGTGCGCGCTGCCGTTGACACTAAGCAGTTCAACAAGGCGCTTGATGCCATCTGGGCCGTGATTGGTGCGGGTGACCGCTATTTCGCCGGGCATGAGCCGTGGGCGCTGAAGAAAACTGACCCGGTACGCATGGGCTCCGTGCTCTATCATACGGCGGAAGTGGTGCGGCGCATTGCGCTAGTGTGTCAGCCTTTCATGCCGCACAGCATGGACAAGCTGCTCGACCAGCTTGGCGTGGCGGATGACCAGCGTCATTTTACGGCGCTGCAGGCGACCATCGCGCTCGTGCCGGGCACGATCCTGCCCGCGCCGGCTGGCGTGTTTCCGCGCTTCGTGGAACCCGAAACTGGTGTAGCCTGATGCATTTGGTCGACTCCCATTGTCACCTTGATTTTCCTGACCTGGAGAAAGAACAGGCCGAGGTTGTGGCGCGCGCCCGTGCGGCCGGTGTTTCACCGCTGCTGACGATCTCCACACAATTTAAGCGCGCGGCACAGATCAAGACGATTGCTGAGCGGCATGAGGGCGTATACTGCACCATTGGCGTCCACCCCGATCATGTGGCGGACGAGGGCGAGGCGGTATCGGCGGATGATCTCGTTGCTGCCGTCGTGCACCCGAAAGTCATTGGTATTGGCGAGACGGGACTGGATTATTTCTATCAGCCGCCATCGAACCTGACGGCCGAGGAATATAAAGCGCGGCAGCAGGAAAGCTTTCGCGCCCATATGCAGGCCGGGATTACGACTGGCCTGCCCATCGTCATCCATAGCCGTCAGGCGGAAGCCGATACGGCCAGGATGATGGCGGAGGAGGGGGCGGGGAAGGATGCGCGCTTGCGTGGCGTCATGCATTGCTTCAGCTCCGGGCGGCAACTCGCGGAAGATGCGCTGGCGTTGGGCTTTTATATATCGCTGTCCGGCATTCTGACTTTCAAGAAATCCGATGAATTGCGCGCGATTGCCAAAGATGTGCCGCTTGACCGACTGCTGGTCGAGACTGATGCGCCGTTTCTGGCGCCGCAGCCTTTGCGTGGACGCACCAATGAACCGGCTTTCGTCGTGCATACTGCGGCGGTGCTGGCGGAGGTCAAGGGCGTTTCGGTCGAGGAAATTGCGCGCATAACGACTGAAAATTTCTTCCGCCTGTTCAACAAGGCTGTGCCCGCGGGGCAAGCATGAAAATCCGGGTGCTCGGCTGCGGTGGTTCCGGTGGCGTGCCGACGGCTGCGGGCGACTGGGGGGCCTGCGACCCGGCCGAGCCACGCAACACGCGCTTGCGACCCTCTATCCTGCTGCAGGAAGGCGACACCACAATTCTGGTCGATACTGGCCCCGATATTCGGGCGCAGCTGTTAACGGCGGGCGTAAAAAAGATCGACGCGATTCTCTACACCCACGCCCATGCTGACCACACGCATGGTTTTGACGATATTCGCTATCTCAACGTGGTGCAGCACAAGGCCATTCCGATTTATGGTGACGCTAAAACCATCGCGGATTTGCAGCACCGTTTTGCTTATGCCTTTCTCCCGCGTGAGACGGGAACCTTCTATCGGCCCCATGTCGTTGTCCATGAAATCGGCACCACGCCCTTTACCCTGGGCGAATTGACCATCCAGCCCTTCGTGCAGGAGCATGGCTATACGGAAAGCCTCGGTTTCCGCTTCGGCAAATTTGCCTATTCGACGGATGTGCGGATGCTCGATGAGTCTGCGTTTGCTGCGTTGCAAGGTATCGAGACCTGGATTGTCGATGCGCTGCGCGAGAAGCCGCATCCGGTGCATTCGCATGTCGCGCAGACCCTGGAATGGATTAAACGCCTGAATGTCAAGCAAGCTTACTTGACGCATATGAATCAGGATATGGATTATCAAACGCAGATGGGCAAAATGCCGCAGGGCGTGGCGCTCGCCTATGACGGGCTTGAAATCACGCTGTAACCGTGCGCGCCTTTCCGCTATGCTGGCTAAAGCGCCGGTAATAAAAAGAGCAGCGAGTTTACGCAATTGCCACAACGCACCACACAGCCCGCCCTGCCAGTGCTTGTCATGCAACGGCTCGGACCTCATGTCCAACGTGCACTGCGGCGCATCGCGCTTAGATTTTGGCATCTGCGCTATCGTTTCCTGCATCTGAAATATCGCGCGTTCACGATGATCGGCAATACCACTTTTGCCGACAATATGGTGCTGTGCCATGCGCATGGGCGCGCTATTCCGGGGCTCATCGTTGAATGTGGCGTATGGCGCGGCGGCACCAGCGCGGCGATGGCGGAGGTCATCGGGAAGGGGAGGACATCCTTCCTGTTCGATAGTTTCGAGGGGTTGCCGCCCGCGCAAGAAGAGAAGGATGGTGCCGCAGCAATAGCATATCAACAAGATACGAGCGCACCGGAATATCACGACAATTGCCGTGCCGAAATTGGCTTTGCGCAACAAGCGATGCAACTTTCCGGTTCCACCGATTATCATCTCGTCAAAGGTTGGTTCAATGAAACGTTACCGCAGTTTAAGCCCGCGCAGCCGATTGCGGTGCTGCGGCTGGATGGCGACTGGTACGATTCTATTTTGACCTGCTTGCAAGAGCTGTATCGTTATGTCGCGCCGGGTGGCCTGGTTATCCTTGACGATTATTACACTTGGGATGGCTGCTGCCGCGCGGTGCATGATTTTCTTTCAAGCCAGAAATTGGCGGAGCGTATTCGCAGCACGCCCAACGGCGTGGCTTATTTCTTGAAATCCGGCGTGTGCGATATGTCGCAGGCTAAGGACGATGCGGCCTGATAAAAGACAGCCGTAAGCAAATTGAGGATTAATCATTATGAAAGTCCTGTTTTACAGCACGCGGCCTTATGACAAGGAATCCATGCTCGCCATCAATAATGGACGGCATGAGATGGTCTTCACCGAAGCGCGGCTTGACATGCAAACCGCGAAGCTGGCCCAAGGCTTCGGTGCGGTATGCGGCTTTGTGAACGATATCTTTAATGTCGACATATTGAAAATTCTTGCCGACAACGGCGTTAAGCTCATCCTGTTGCGCTCGACCGGCTTCAACAATGTCGACATCGCGACGGCGGAGTCGCTCGGCATCACGGTCATGCGTGTCGGCTATTATTCGCCTTATGCCGTGGCGGAGTTTGCCGTGACGCTCATGCTCGCGTTGAGCCGTAAGGTGCACCGGACGTACAACAAGGTACGCGAAGAAAATTTTCTGCTCGATGGATTGCTGGGTTTCGACCTGCACGGCAAAACGGTTGGTATCGTCGGCACCGGCAAGATCGGCCAGGTTTTAACGAAGATTATGACGGGCTTTGGCTGCCGCGTACTGGCCTATGACATTATGGAAAACGAGCAATGCCGCACGCTCGGCGCGACTTATTGCGGGCTCGACGAACTGTTGGCACAATCTGATATCATCAGCCTGCACACACCGTTGACGCCCGAGACGCATTACATGATCAATGCGCGGACACTGGCGCAGATGAAGCGCGGCGTCGTGCTGATCAATACCAGCCGTGGCGGGCTGATCGATACGACGGCGCTGATTGATGCGCTCAAGAGCCAGCAGCTCGGTGCGGTCGGGCTTGACGTCTATGAAGAAGAAGGCGATCTGTTTTTCCGCGATCTGTCCGGTCAGGTCATTCAGGATGATGTGTTCGCGCGGCTGTTAAGCTTTCCTAACGTGCTGGTCAGCGGGCATCAGGCTTTCTTCACGCGCGAGGCCTTGCATGACATCGCGACCGCGACGCTGCAGAATATCGAGGATATGGCGGCAGGCCGGCGCAACGCGAACACATTGTCGGCCGACCGGATTCGTTAAGCCGGTGCGTAATCTTTCAGTTTCACGCCGTGTTCGTTGAGGCTGCGCGCGAACCCGGTCAGGAAGCCTTGCACCATCTGGCGTGCGACCGGATGGTTGGTATGGTTGAGCGCAATCTTTGCGGCGATGAAGTTGCGTTGCAGCTCGTTGAGGTCGGCGCTATTGGCAAGCAGCGTATGAACGCCGAGACGCTGGCCGTGGCCATAGACGATATTGGTGGCGATCAGCGTTTCATCCGTCAGAGCCTTGCGTGGATCTTTGACGGACAACGCATCCGCACGGTGCATGGCAACGCTGGTGAGCTGCGAACGTCCGGCAGCGAGAGCCTGCAGGATCGTATCGTGTAAGGGCGGTGGGTTTTCAGACATCAGGGGTAAAATCCTCTGAACATCATTCTTATGCCGTACTGGGCTGGGCGGCAATAAGCTCATGCGGTTGTATCCGGCTTAGTCTTGTACTGTCTTATGTCTGCATCTCTTATTTAACATAATATATCTTATGCGACAATTGGAGGTAAAAATTCAGACGCTTCAAAGCGATAAAAAGCCCCTAGAATGATACGCCCCCTGCCGATTCTGGCAAAGCCATGAGGTCGTTTATATGTCGTCAGCCACGATCAACGCCAAGCCCGTGAATGATGCGCTCGCAGCGCTACCCGACGAACCCGTGGCGCGGTTGCTGGCGGTCATGGCGAAGCTACGCGACCCAAATGGCGGCTGCCCTTGGGATCTCAAACAGGACTTCTCCTCCCTTACCCGCTATACGCTCGAAGAAGCCTATGAGGTCGTCGAAGCGGTCGAAAAGCAGGATTTCACAGCGTTGTGCGAAGAGCTGGGCGATCTTTTGCTGCAAGTCGTGTTTTATGCGCAGATGGCACGCGAGGCTGGACATTTCGATTTCGCCGCGATTGCTGAGACGCTGAACGACAAGCTGATCCGGCGGCATCCGCATGTGTTTGGCGATGAGCAAATTAAGACAGCTGACGCCATGACCGAACGCTGGGAAACCGACAAGGCCAAAGAGCGCACGGCCAAACAGACCGAGCCTGTGGCGCAGCCCAGTGCGCTCGATGGCATCACCGGCACGCTGCCAGCGCTCACGCGCTGCCAGAAGCTGGTACAGCGCGCGACACGGGTTGGCTTCGATTGGGATAAAGCCGAAGATGTGTTCCCCAAGCTGCAGGAAGAGATTGGCGAGTTGGCCGCCGAGCTGCCCGATGCTGACCACGGACGTATGACGGATGAGCTCGGTGACGTGCTGTTTACGACCGTTTGCCTGGCCCATAAGCTCAAGATCGACCCCGAATCGGCTCTGAGACGGGCGAATCAGAAGTTTGAACGGCGTTTTCGGGCTATGGAAGGGCATCTTTCTGCGGAAATTGGGCAAAATAACCCTATTTCACTCGCACAGTGGGAATCGGCTTGGTCTAAGGTGAAGCATGAAGAATGATGTTTACTTAGTTGATGTATAATAATTATATTCAAATTATTGACTTGATGTAAGCATTTTGCAAAGCCGAATCGTATCGAATCTGAAACGAAATTCATGTCATTGATTCGCTGCCGGTATAAATACCAAACCGGCCAAGCGATTACGTCTAATTCTTCATCTGCTTGTCGCGCGCAGCTTGATAGGCGGGCTGTAGCCAGTCACGCAACGCCAGTGCGGTTTCATAGCCATTGGCCGCAATCGTGCCGTTATCGAACATGGTCGGGCGATAGCGGTTTCCTTCCCAATCGATCACGACGCCGCCGGCTTCGGCGATGGCGAGCGCTCCGGCGGCGTCGTCCCATGGGCGGCTGTAGGAGGCCGTGGCGCGGAAATGATAATGCGGCTCCGGCGGCAGGCCGAAGAGCGGCACATCGGCTGCAAGCATCGCAGGATAAACCTGACATGCGACGAAGCTTTTGCGCTCAAAGCGCGGCGCCGGGCCGCTGCCCGGGTGCTTTTCGACCGGCATTTGGAGGCGCACGCCGAGAATACCAAACATATCGGCGAACGGCATGGCGGGAGCTACCTGCAGGCGTTTGCCATGCAGCCAGGCACCGCTGCCCTGCTCCGTTATCAACGTGTCGCCGGTGAGCGGATGATGAATCCAGCCTGCGAGAATATTATCGTTCTGCACCAGCGCGACCATGGTGCCGAAGGTCTCTTCACCACGCGCGAAAGGTCGCGTGCCATCGATCGGGTCAATAATCCAGACGGGGTGTTCGGAGCGTAGCGCGTCGATCAATGATGGGTCGGCGGCGAAGCTTTCCTCGCCCAACACGAGCGAGCCGGGCAGCAGCTGTTGCAGCAACGGGATGAGCGCGGCCTCGGCTTCCTTGTCCGCAATGGTGACGAGGTCGAGCGGCCCGGTCTTTTCGCTGATTTCCCCGGCCTGCAAGTTGCGCCAACGCGGCATGACGATGCGCTGGCCGATCTCTGCGATCAGCCCGGCGACTTGCTGTAAATCAACCTTGATCATCGCCCGCTATTTCTGCTCGGCCAGCTTCTGGCGCTTGTGCCGCGCATCGTGAATGACGTTCTCAAGCCCGTCGAGCTCAAGCAATGTCAGGTTCGCATTATGCCAGTTCTGGGCGCGCAGCGATTGCATCAGGCGCATGATGCCGTCCTCGATCGCCATGGTGGCGCGTTGCGCCACACGATCGACCTCGGGGGCCGTATCAGCCGTTTCATAAGCGGTCCGCATTTCGAGGACGAGCGGAATGCTCGCCTGGATTTCCTCAAATTCCTTATTGTGTAGATTGAGCCAGTAGCGGCCGCGTTGCACGGGGTCGCGCAAGACTTCGTAGGCGGCAGTCAGGGCTTCCAGCTGCTTGGCAGCATGGGCCCGTTCCGTCGCGGTGCGGATGGCGAAGCGTTCGGGATCAAGCGTGCGTTGCATACCGGCAAATTGCCGGTCCAGCGCCGTGAGGTCGATATCGATACGGCGTTCAAGGCCGAGGCGCACAAAATGGTCGAGCGGGCGTACGGGCTGAATGGCGCCGCAATGGTTGCAGAACAAGGCGCGCGGCGAAAGCTGCTTCTGGCAAAACCAGCAGACCACATCGGTGCTCAGCATGTCCTTCGCTTCAACAATACCGATGACTTTGCTCATAAGGTTTAGTCCTGCGTTCGGTGCGCTCTTTCAAGCCGCTTGATGACGGGTGGCGCGATAAAGTTTCAGCCACGGTTCAACGAAGGCCGCACTATCGCGCGGTTGCGTATTCCAGCCAAGCGAAATACGCACGGCCGAATCTGCCTGGGCGGCATCATAGCCCATAGCCGTAAGCACATGCGAGGGCTTAACTTTCCCGCTCGAACAGGCCGCGCCGCTGCTGACGGCGATACCCGCGAGGTCGAAAGCCATCAGCTGCGTTTCGCTTTTCACGCCGGGCATCAGGATGCAACTGGTATTTGCGACCCGGGGCGCAGTCTGTCCGGCAATAATGGCATCCGGCGCCGATGCGGCAATTTCACGCTCCATGCCGTCGCGCCAGAGCGCCAATTGGGTCTGTCGGGCCAGGTCTTCATGCGCCACAGCCGCAGCCGCCCCAAATCCCACGATACCGACCAGGTTTTCCGTGCCTGCCCGGCGGCGCTTTTCCTGTCCACCGCCGCGCAGGAGCGGGGTCAACGGCACCTTCTCCGCGACGATCAGCGCACCGCAGCCCTGCGGGCCGCCGATTTTATGGGCGGACAAGCTGAGCATCCCGACGCCGAGCGCCGCGAAATCGAGTGGCATTTTTCCGGCGGCCTGAACGGCGTCGCAATGGAGTGTGGCGCCGTGACGCTTGGCGAGCGCGGCAATTTCAGGGATGGGTTGAATGACACCGGTTTCATTGTTGACGAGCATGACGGAGAGCAAGGCAGGCTGCCTTGCCGCCACCAATGCGTGCTCCAGCGCATCCAGGTCGATCAGCCCGCTGGTCAGACTGGGAATGCGTTGGGCGTGCGGTGCCGTTAATACGGAGTCATGTTCGACGGCGCTGATGAAAAGTGGGCCGCTCCAGCCGTTGAGCGCGAAATTGTTCGCTTCCGTGCCGCCGCTGGTAAAAATGACCTGTGCCGGGCTGACCTTGGCCAGCGCCGCGACCTGCTCGCGCGCCGTTTCCAGCAATGCGCGCGCCTTGCGACCCTCCTGATGCACCGAGGCCGGGTTGCCGACAGAGTCCAGCGCCGCGGCCATCGCCTGTTTGACGACAGGCTTCAGCGGCGCGGAGGCGTTATAATCAAGGTAAATGCTCACAGGCCTAACATTTTATGTCGCGTTCTTTTCGCAACATGACAAAAAATTATAAAAATTTCAATGCATTAGCGGCGGCCAAGGTTTTAAGCTCCAGATTCGTCTTGAAAAATGCAGGCCGGAATGTGCTATAACCGAGACCGGCTGGCAATTCTGCCTGATTTGTCAAAGCCATAACCGTTATAAGGGGCACTGCGCACAATGCCAGAAGTTCTTTTCGCCGGCCCTGCCGGACGTCTTGAAGGCCGTTACAGCCCGGGCAAGTCGCCCACCGCCCCCATCGCCCTTGTCCTGCATCCGCATCCGCAGCATGGCGGTACGATGAATAACAAGGTCGTCTATAACATGTATCAGCAGTTCGCTGAACGCGACTTTGCGACCATGCGTTTCAATTTCCGCGGTATCGGCAAGAGCCAAGGCAGTTACGATCGCGGCGAAGGCGAGCTTGCCGATGCGGCGAGCGCGCTCGATTGGCTGCAGAGTTTCAACCCGAATTGCCGCAGCGTCTGGGTCGCCGGCTTCTCGTTCGGCTCCTGGATCGGCATGCAGTTGCTGATGCGCCGTCCCGAGATCGACACCTTCATCTCGATCGCGCCGCCCGCGAACTTGCTGGACTTCAACTTCCTGGCGCCCTGCCCGACTTCCGGCATGATCGTTCACGGCGCGGCGGACACGCTGGTGCCGGAGCCTGCCGTCAACAAGCTCGTGCAGAAGCTGTCGCATCAGCGCGGCATCACCATCGATTACCGTCTGGTTCAGGGCGCGAGCCACTTCTTCAACGATCATATGGCGGAACTGAACGCGCATATCGGGTCTTATCTCGACCATGCGATCCATCAGAACCGGATGGCGTCGGTCGCGGCGGCTTAAAAACGCCGTTTCCCGCTTTATGATGGCTTAAACATCCCGTGCGATGATGGGCTGTCATGACCGAGACTTATCAGGATATCCCTGACCTTATCCGCCGTTCGGCGCCGATCCGCTCGGTTTATGCCTTTCATCCGGCAACCATTGCCCGCAATGTGATGCTGTTCCGTCAACATTTCAACGGCCAGCTCGCCTGGGCGGTCAAATCCAACCCCGCGCCGGAAATCGTCCGGGCCGTCGTCGCAGCGGGCGTGCGCGATTACGATGTCGCCTCGCTCACGGAGATTGCACAGATCCATGCCGCCTGTCCCGATGCGATGCTCCACTTCAATCATCCGGTCAAAGCGCCGGAGGACATCCGCGCCGCCTGGTACGATTACGGCGTGCGGCATTTCGTCGTCGATTGCAGCGAAGAGGTGGACAAGATCGCGGCCGCGATTGCGCCCGCCGATCTGACGCAGGCGTTATTGCTCGTGCGCTTTATCGACCCACGCAAGACGCGAGGGTCGGAATATAATTTCGATATCAAGTTCGGCGCGCTGCCCGAAGACGGGCTGCAGGTGCTGCATCATGCGCATCTGCTCGGCAGTCAGACCGGCTTGGCGTTTCATCCGGGGTCGCAGTGCGAGAACCCGCAATCCTATATCGATCTCGTGCG
>JBDHTV010000057.1:0-9708 GCA_039808825.1 Bdellovibrionales bacterium
GAACATCCGCAGGTGATGAACGGCGCTTCGGAACTGATGCAGGCCGTGTTCGGCGATGCCGGGCGCCATGCCCGCGCCGCGGTCGGCTGTCCTTCCCTGCCGCTCGATGCGAGCGTGGAAGTCGAAGCCATATTTGCCGTCCGCTGATGCAACAGCGCCGCAACATCCTCTTCGATCTCGACGGCACGCTGACCGACCCGGAGGCGGGCATTACCGGCAGCATTGCTTATGCTCTGCAGCAGATGCAAGCCACGGTGCCACCGCAAGCGGAGCTGCGCCGTTTCATCGGGCCGCCGCTGCATGATACCTTCATGCGGATTCTTGGTAGTGACGACGCCAGCCTGCAAGCACTCGCACATTACCGGCAACGCTACGATATTGATGGCGCGATGTTCGACGCAACGCCGTTTGCCGATATTCCCGGCGTGCTGACCCATCTCAAGGCGCAGGGCAAGCGCCTGTTTGTGGCGACGGCCAAGCCGCATGTCATGGCGCGTAAAATCCTAGAGCATTTCGCGCTCGCGCCGTTCTTCGAGGCCATACATGGCCCGGAGCTCGACGGCACGCGCAATGACAAAGGCGAGCTTATCGCCTATATCCGTGCGCAGCACGGCATTGCGCCGGAAGAAAGTGTCATGATCGGTGACCGGCTGCATGACATCTACGCCGCCAAGACCAATGACATGGCTTCAATCGGCGTGTTGTGGGGCTTCGGCAGCCATGACGAGCTGCATCAGGCTGGGGCTGATCATATCGTCGGCGCGCCTCAGGAATTGGCGACGCTGCTGTGTGCCTGAAAAACGAAAGCCCGGCCTAAAGCCGGGCTTCGCCTTCTCTTGCAAGAAGCTTTGTCGCTTACTGCTGCACCGCTTCATGGCGCTTATGGCCGTTGTGTTTCTTGTGCCAGATCTTGGCGCTGTCCTTACCTTCGACCTTGGCGATATGGCCCTGCTCGGCCTTGCCGACATGGCCATCGCGGCCTGCGCGATATTCAGCGCGATCGGCATGCGCCTGCCCCTTCTCCAGCTTGCCCGCCTCACGGTTGGTCAGCGAGCCATTCTCGACCCCCTGGTCGATGCGCTTTTCCTGATTGATATTATGCTGCACATCGGCCTGCATCCGCTGCGAAGACGCCGAGTTCGGGTTGCCAACGCGGCTATTGTCGTCAAGGCGGTTGATCGCGGCGCTCTCGGCGTTCTGCGCCTTATTGATCGCAGCTTGTTCCTTGCCGCTGACGGTGCCGTTTTTCATCGCGGCAGATTCCATCGCGTCGATCTTGCTTTCGCCCTTCTCCAGACGCGCCGCTTCGCCGGTCGTCAACTGGCCGGATTGCAGACCGCTTTCGATACGGGTCTGCTGCTTGACATCCCGATCGATCACTTGGTCAGCCCGGCTGGTCGGCACGGCGTCTTCAGCGAAAACCGGCATGGCCGCGAACGAGGCCAGCAGGCCCAGAACCATTAAACGTGACTTCATCATCTTCATCCCCATGGTTATGTTGGTTGGTGAAGGCACGGTGAGCCGCAATCAAGGCGGAATCTGGGCATAAACATGTCGATCCGGCGAAGTTGCCGGGGAGCAAAAAGTCGCGACGGAAATACCACAATGGCGCGTTTTCCGGTTAAAAACCGGCGCGCATCCAGGTACAGAGATGCTTGGTTAACAGCGTGTCGTTGAGCGTGTAGAAATGAAAATTACGTACACCGTGCTCGATAAGCCGCGTAATCTGGTGTGACAGCACGTTCATGGCCAGCAATTTGTGGTCCACGCCTTCAGGGTCCACGCCATCGAACATGGTATGCAGGAAGTCCGGCACATTCGCGTTGCAGCGCTTGGCAAAGCTCAGCGCTTTCTTGAAGTTTAAAATCGGTAGCAGGCCGGGGATCAGCTCGGCTTTGATACCGTGCCCGACAACCAGATCGCGCCAGCGCAGGAAAATCTCCGGATCGAAGAAAAACTGCGTCAGCACGGCGTCGGCCCCGGCATCGACCTTGCGCTTGAGATGATCGAGATCGAACGCGAGCGACGGCGACTCCGGGTGCGTTTCCGGATAGCCCGCAACGGAGACGCGCATAGCCGGATAACGCGCCTTGATCCCGGCGATGAAGTCCGACGTGTAGAAATAACCATCCGGATGCGGCTGATAAGGTTGCCCCTGCTGCAGCATATCGCCGCGCAGCGCCACGATGTGCCGCACGCCGTCTGCCCAGAAACTATCGAGGATGGCGTTGACGTCGGCCTTGCTGCGCCCGGCGCAGGTCAGGTGCGCGGCGACCGGCAGCGCGCAACGATCCGCGATTTTGCGGATGACATCGCGCGCATACTCGACCGTCTCCACCGTGCCGCCCGCGCCAAACGTGACGGTGATGTAGCTCGGCTTGAGCGCAATATAGGCATCAACCGTATTCAGCAGATTGTCGAGTCCGCCCGTGGTCTTGGGCGGAAACACTTCCAGGCTAAAACGGATATCCGTCGGCAGATAGTGGCCAGGCATCCTGCTGCGCCTCAGGCCGACTTGCGTTCAGCCGTTTGCGCCCGCAACGCCCGCGCCGCATCGACCATATGGCTCAAAGCCGCCTTGGTTTCCGGCCAATCGCGCGTCTTCAGGCCGCAATCCGGATTGACCCAGATCTGCCCCGCGTCGAGGTGCTTGTTCGCCTTCTCCAGCAACCGCACCATTTCTGCCGTATCTGGCACACGCGGGCTATGGATGTCATAGACGCCGGGACCGATCTCGTTCGGATATTTATAGGTCGAGAATGCGTCGAGCAACTCCATCTGCGACCGGCTCGTTTCGATGGAAATCACGTCGGCATCAAGATCCTTGATGGAGTCGATGATATCGTTGAACTCGCAATAGCACATATGGGTGTGGATCTGCGTGTCGTCCGCCACGCCAGTATAAGACAGGCGGAAAGATTGCGCCGCCCAGGTCAGATAGCTCTGCCAGTCAGCGCGACGCAGCGGCAGCCCTTCGCGGAAAGCGGGCTCGTCGATCTGGATGATATGGATACCCGCCTGCTCCAGGTCGCGCACTTCGTCCTGCAACGCGAGCGCGATCTGGTGCGTCGTCACCGAACGCGGCTGATCGTCGCGCACGAACGACCATTGCAGAATGGTGACCGGGCCAGTCAGCATCCCCTTCATCGGCTTGCTGGTCTGGCTTTGCGCAAACTGCGACCAGCCGACCGTCATCGGCTTGGGACGCGACACATCGCCATAAATGATCGGCGGTTTGACGCAGCGCGAGCCATAGGATTGAACCCAGCCGTTCTTGGTAAACGCGAAACCGGCAAGCTGTTCGCCGAAATATTCCACCATGTCGTTGCGCTCAAACTCGCCATGCACGAGCACGTCGATGCCCAGCTCTTCCTGAACGGCAACACAGCGCTTGGTTTCCTGCTGCAAAAAGGCGTTATAGGCCTCCGGCGTGATGCGTCCGTTCTTGACGTCGGCGCGCGCCTTGCGCACCTCCGCGGTTTGCGGGAACGAGCCGATGGTCGTGGTCGGAAACAGCGGCAGACCAAAACGGGCACGCTGCTTGACCTGACGCACGCTGAACGCCGATTGCCGTCCGGCGGCAGCCAAGGGCTGCTTTTCCAGACGCTGTTTGACGGCGGGATTGTGGATGCGCCGCGCGCTCTGCCGCAATGCGACAGCCTTGTCGCTGGCGGCCAAGGCCTCGGCGATCGCGCCGCGGCCTTCGTTCAACCCCTTGGTGAGCACGGCAACTTCGTTGAGCTTCTGTACCGCGAAGGCCAGCCATTCCTTGAGTTCGGCATCGAGCAAGGTTTCGGCATTCAGGTCATAAGGCGCGTGCAGCAGCGAGCAGGACGGCGCGACCCAGATATGCTCCTTGCCGATCTTCGCGGCGAAAGCCTCCAGCTGCGCGAGCGAAGCCGAGAGATTGTTGCGCCAGATATTGCGGCCTTCGACGACGCCGAGCGAGAGGATGAGATTCTGCGGGCGGTTGGCGACGATCTGCTCAATCGGGTCGTTGCCACGGAAGCGGTCAAGATGCAGCGCATCGACCGGCAGCTTGAGCGCCGTGATCAGGTTATCGCCCAGGCTGCCGAAATAGGTCGTAACGAACAGCTTGAGCTTCGTGGCCTGCCGCAACTGGGCATAGGCCTTACCATAAGCAGCGCGCTCGACATCGGTCAGGTCCAGTACCAGCGACGGCTCATCGAGCTGTACCCACTCCGCGCCCGCTTTCTCCAGACGCTGCAAAATTTCGGCGTAAGCGGTCAGCAATTGCGGCAGCAAAGCCAGACGGTCGCCGCCGCCCTTGCCACGCAGCAGGAACGTGAGCGGGCCAATCAGCACCGGACGCGTGGTCAGGCCTCTGGCCTTGGCTTCGGCATATTCATCGAAGACTTTCGTCGCGGTAATGCGGAAGCCCTGGGCCGCCGTGAATTCCGGCACAATGTAATGATAGTTGGTGTCGAACCATTTCGTCATTTCCGCCGCCGGAACATCCACGCCATCGCGCTGCGCGCCGCGTGCCATCGCGAAATAGGTTTGCGGCGTGACGTTGCCGTCCTTGTGGCCGTAGCGGGCCGGAACAACGCCAAGCAGCGCCGCCATGTCGAGCATCTGGTCGTAATAGGAAAAGTCGTTGCTCGGCAACAGATTGATGCCAGCCGCCTGCTGCATCTGCCAATGTTCGGCGCGCAACGCGGCGGCGGTCTGCTCCAGCTCGGACAGGCCAGTCTTGCCCTTCCAATAGGCTTCAAGGGCCGCTTTGAGCTCGCGGTTCTTGCCAATGCGCGGGAAGCCAATAATCGTCGACAAAGCCATGTTTTACGCTCCAGAACACAGAAAATCAGAAGTTTAATGACACCATGAAACGCTCGAAACTGGAAGCATAATTATCCAGTTAGGCAAAGCAATAAGCTGATTGCGGCTATACGGGAACGTTATAGAAAATTGCGCAGAATCATGCATACCGCGATATTTTTATACGCCGGTTTGCATGTCACAAGGTTAGGGCTGCGGCAACCAATCGATAGTGTGGCTGTTGGCGGCGATATAGGACGTCAGCGCCTCGATAATGCGGCGGTCATAAATCCGGTCCGCCTGCTGGAGCAGCGCTTCGATAGCGGCGGTAACGCTCAGGCTCGGGCGATGGGCACGGGCACTGAGCAGCGCGACGAAGGCGTTCGCAACCGTCACGATGCGCGCGGTCGGCATAATCTCGTCAGCCTGCAGCCCGCCAGGAATGCCGGTTCCGTCAACATGCTCCAGCACCTGCCGCAAGGTCGGCACGACCGGCTGGGCAAAACCGATCAGCGAAAGAATATCGGCGGAGGTCAACAGGCTTTGGTGAACCTGCTTGAGCTCGGATTGTGTCAGCGCACCGGCCTTGGTCAGGATTTCGCGCGGCACCAGCACCTTGCCGAAATTCATCAGCAAGCCAGCGATTTCTGCGGTTTCGATCTGCGCCGCGCCCAGTTGCATCTCGACGGCAATCGCTTTCGCGATCTGGCCGACGCGCGCGGAGTGCCCCGCCGCAAAAGGATCGCGGCGGTCAACGACGGCGACCAGCGTATCGATGACCTGGCGGAACATGCGCTCGCGCGCCTCGCGCTCCACCAGCAGATTGGTGATGTCGTCTTCGTTGATCATCACAGCGTTATGCATATTGGAGGTCGCGGGCAGCGGCAGCACCTGTGACTTGATATAATGCACGGTGCCGTCCTGCCGCGTCGCCTTGTTGACCTTTTCCACCACGTCGCCACGCTCGCGGCAATCGCGGATCAGCGGCAACAGACGCAGCACATCAACTTCGGGAAAGGTTTTGTCGAAAGCCAGGCCGACAGCCTGTTGCGGCGGCATTTTGATAAGCGCGGCCGCCTGTGCATTGACGAACCACAGCCTGCCTTCGCCATCGACGATCATGGTCGAGCCGGGGCGGTTGTCGGCGATGATGCGGATAAAATCCTGCTGATAATTCTGGCGGTTGCGCAGCCCGGCAATAGCGTTCTGCGAAGCATTTATAATCCTCTGCCGCATATAGTGGATGGCGAGCGCGGACGCCGTCAGCGCGAACAGCAGCATCGGCAGAACCGCGAGGAACAATCCCTCAAGCAGCATATTCGGGTTTAAATCGGGATGATCGGCTGCCCAGGAGAAAAGCCGGAAAGTACCGACGCCGCCCAAGACAAGCAGCAACGGCGCAGAAGCAAACACCACCCACCAGACAAATCGGGGAATGCCTGGCTTGGAAGCAGGATCCGGAGGCGTCATCGCAAGCTGGAACAAAAGAACCCCAAAGGCGCAATTGCGGAGATTCTTTTGTATGCCAAGATTATTGATGCAGGTTTAACAGACGCCGCGCTTCAGACAGCACTGTATCAACTTTGAGTGTTTTCATAAGGTTAGGCTCATTTGCGCCCGGATGCGGCAGCAGGCTTAACAACTCGGACGTGCTTTCCGGCGTCCGCAGCCAGGCCGTATGTTTGCCCCATGGGCCGTAAATTCGTTCATAGCCGGGCCCGAAAAGTCCGAGCGTCGGCGTGCCGACGGCAGCAGCGATATGCATGAGGCCAGAGTCGTTACCAATATAAAGCACGCTACGCGCCATACAGGCGGCGGCAAGCGCGAGCGAACTACCGATCAGCAAAATCCGCTTGGCCTCCGGTACGGCGGCCATCACAGGCTCGATCTGCGCACGTTCGTGCTCCGCGGCAAGGATGAGGAACCGGTGATCGGCAAGTGCGGGCACGGCCAATAATGATTGGATCAGCGCGGCGAAATGTTCGGCAGGCCATTGCTTGGGAAACCAGTTGGCGGAGGGCCCGAGCGCGATGACAGGTCTGTTGCCGAGCAGGATAGCAGCTTCCATCTGCTGCGCTTCCGGCACCCAGATTTTCGGATCCGGCGGTGCGGCGAGCCGCATGATGGCGGCGTTCTGCACCACTTTATGCTCATGCTCATTGCTGGCGCCATGCACATACAGCTTGCCATGCGGCAACAGACGGCTCACGGCGCTAT
Source organism: Bdellovibrionales bacterium (assembly GCA_039808825.1). Classification (GTDB taxonomy): domain Bacteria; phylum Pseudomonadota; class Alphaproteobacteria; order UBA9219; family RFNS01; genus JAGOHT01. The sequence continues at coordinate 6,997 of JBDHTV010000057.1, forward strand.
TGCGCAAATCTACGATGATATCCCAATAATGCGGGACGCAGGCCGCCCACAGCTTGAGCCAATGCCGGTTCCAGCTCTGCTTGCGCAGCGGGATGATGTGCTCCAGACCGGGCACGCCCGCGAACAAATCGACGCAGAGCGGGCCGCATGCCACGGTGATCTGCGCGCCGGGATAGGCGCCCACGATGTGGCGCAGCAGTCCGGTCGAAAGAATGGCGTCGCCGATACGATTGGCGGTGATAAACAAAACCCGCATGCCGGTTACCACCAGCCGCGGCGTTTAAAATAAAACAGCGGGGCGAGCCCCGTGACCGCCATGATGCTAAAGACGATCCATACCCACCAATCGGTATGCGCACCCGGCAAATTGAGATTCATGCCGTAAAAACCGACCAGCAGATTGGACGGCATGAAGAGCACCGAGGCCATCGAGAGCATACGGAAAATATCGTTCTGCTCATTATTGATTTGCCCCAGCGTCGCGTCGAGCAGGAACGTGGTTTCCTGAATCATGAAGTCGGCATGGTCGTGCAGCGATTTCAAGTCGCTCTGCAGCGTGTGCAACAGCCCAAGTTGTTCGGCATTGAGCCGTTCGGGCAAAACCTGCGCGAGAAAAGCCGACATGCGGATCATGCCGGTGATCGAGTGATAGCTCCGGTGCAGCATGTCGCCCATGCTGCCGACCTCGTACAAAATTTCCTTGAGCCGCCGCGCGGCGTGGCCCGAACCGCGCGTGCCGTTGCGCAGCTGCAGCCGGCGCTTCATCTCCGTCGCTTCCGGGCGGTAGAAAATGCGGCGTGAGAGTTGATCGACGCGTCGCCCGGTTTGTTCCAGCCCGTCGGCGGTACGGTCAGCAATGGCATCGAGCAGCGAGAGCAGCGCATTATAAACGCCGTCGACCAGCTTGGGGTCGCGGCGCGCACGGGCCGCGAAAATGACGACGGATTTCGGGTCGCTAAAATGCTCGATGACGAGATGCTTGGGTGAGACGATCAGTGTGAGATCGGAAAGTTCGGGGTCTTCCGTTTCGGCGCCAACGAGAATAGCGGTGGTGAGATAAAGCACCCCGTCCTCGACGTAAAGACGGCTGGAGGCTTCAATCTCTTCCATTTCCGCGCGTGACAGGACATCGACGCCGATCGCTTCCGAGACCGCCGCGCGCTCACCGTCGCTCGGCGCGTGCAGATCGAGCCAGCAAATATCGGGCGGCATCGCCTCGCCTTCCGCGACCGGCACGGCGACAATTCTGCCATCATGCCGGCAATAGGCGGTAATCATGCGGCACAGGCGTCGGGGAACGCCACTCCCTGCCGCGCGCACGCAGCCTGCAAGGTATTGCGCAACAGGCAGGCGATCGTCATGGGGCCGACGCCGCCGGGCACGGGCGTGATGGCGCCCGCGACTTGCGCGGCCTCGGCATAGGCGACATCGCCGACCAGCTTGGTTTTACCCTCGGGCAGATCAAGCCGGTTGATGCCAACGTCGATGACGACCGCACCGGGTTTGACCCAATCGCCGCGCACCATCTCCGGCCGGCCCACGGCTGCAACGAGAATATCGGCCGTGCGGCACAGCGCGGGTAGATCGCGCGTGCGCGAATGCGCAATCGTCACAGTGCAATTGGCCTGCAACAGCAGCTGTGCGACCGGCTTGCCGACGATATTGGAACGCCCAATCACCACGGCATGCTGCCCGGCGGCATCGGGCAGCACCGTCTTGAGCAAAATCATGCAGCCCAGCGGGGTACAGGGCACCAGTCCCGGCAATCCGGAAGCGAGCTTGCCCGCATTGACGAAATGAAAGCCGTCAACATCCTTCGCCGGGTCGATCGCCGCCAGAACTTCGTCTTCATTCAGCCCCTTCGGCAGCGGCAGCTGCACGAGAATGCCGTGCACTTTAGGATCGGCATTGAGCTTGTGGACGACCGCCAGCAATTCCTGCTGCGACGTGGTTGCGGGCAGATGCACGGGGAACGAGGCCATCCCCACTTCCTGCACCGCCTTGTCCTTGTTGCGGACATAGACCTGACTGGCCGGATTGTCGCCGACGAGCACGACGGCAAGGCCGGGCGTCAGCCCGTACTGCGCCTTGAGCTGCGCGACCGCCGCCGCAATATCTTGTCTGACGGTGGCAGCAACGGCTTTGCCGTCGATAACTTGGGCGACCATGCGGGATGCCTCAGTGATACAACATATTGTTCGTAATAACGATGCGCACGAACATCAGCCCGAAAAACAGCGCCAGGAACGACAGATCCACACCGTTCAGCGTTGGTACCCAGCGGCGCAGGGGCCGCAAGGCCGGTTCCGTCAAGCGGCGGCAGACATCGCCGATCTGGGCGACAAAGGCATTGCGCGGATTGATGACATTGAACGCCAGCAGCCAGCTATAGACGGCGGCGAAAATCAGTATCCACATGTAAAAGCTGATGATCAGATACAATATCTGAAATATGGAGTTCATGTGCTCCTCCTTCGATTCACGGGTTGGCGGCAAGGTACCCCGCCCAGCCCCACGAGGCAAGCTATTGATGCAGCCGGATTATTTTCTGCCCAGCCGTATGTCCGGGGCTGCTTTGCTGCTTGACAGGCGGCGGCGGGGGTATCATAACAGCGGCTTCCGGAATCGGAAGTGTGGGGCTGTAGCTCAGCTGGGAGAGCGCCTCGTTCGCAATGAGGAGGTCGTGAGTTCGATCCTCATCAGCTCCACCAA
>JBDHTV010000058.1:0-9706 GCA_039808825.1 Bdellovibrionales bacterium
CCGCCGATTGCGCCGCCGACCCAGCTGGTGCCGATCGAGATCGCCGATGTCTCGGCCATCACCAATACGCGCGTCAAACAGGCGCAAACGCCGCCCAAGCCGCAACCGGCACCACAGCAATCTAAGCCTACAGTCGAGCCACCCAAACCATCCAAGCCGGTTGAAAGCGCGTCACAGCAAGCCCAAACCGCGCCGCCGACCCCGCCCGCACCGCCGGAGCCGGAGGCGCTGCCCGAGAAACCGACCGAGATCAAAAAACCCGACATCAAGAAACCGGAACCGAAGAAACCGGTGGAAGATAATAAACCGAAGCCCGATCTGCTCGCGAGTGTGCTCAAGAACGTTGCCCAGATAAAGCCAACATCCGGGCATAAAACCCAGAAGCCAGTTAAGGCACCTGATGAAGATATTGAACCTCCAGAAGATGATACTTCAGGACTGACCGATAAGCTTTCGATCTCGGAAGAGGATGCGTTGCGCCGCCAGATCGCGAGCTGCTGGAACCCACCGATTGGTGCGCGCAATGCCGAAGAGCTCGTCGTCCAGCTTCGCATTACCGTCAATTCTGACCGCACGGTGCAGGATGTGCAGGTGGTTGATCGGATGCGCATGGCGACCGATAGTTTCTTCCGCGCCGCGGCGGAATCGGCGGTGCGCGCGCTGCGCCATCCGCTCTGCACCCCGCTGGCGCTACCGCCGGAAAAATATGACCAATGGAAGGTAATTCATTTCAATTTCGACCCGCGTGAGATGCTTTGATTTTATTGCCCGCTGGCTTATGGTTGGCGGCAAGCCAAGAAGGAAAGGACCATAACCATGATCCGTCATTTTACCGCCCTGCTGCTGACGCTGTGCACGAGCCTGCTGCTTGCTGCTCCGGCCCGGGCCGAGCTGCGCATCGACATCAACCGTTTCACGACGGAACCGATTCCGATCGCCATCCCGAACTTCGCGGGCGGGACGCCGGAAGCGAGCAAGATGGGCAGCGACCTGGTCGAGGTTATCAGCAACGATCTGACCCGTTCGGGCCTGTTCCGCATCATCGACCCGGCTTCCTTCGTCCAGGACGCCGCGAGCTTGCAGCAGCAGCCGCGCTTCGGCGACTGGCGCGTCCTCAACAGCCAGGCGCTCGTCGTCGGCAAGGTCGAGCCGCTCGGCGACGGCCAGCTCAAGGTCGAGTTCCGCCTGTGGGATGTCTTCAGCGAACAGCAGATGACCGGCCTGTCCTATAAGACCGCGCCGCAGAACTGGCGCCGCATCGCCCATATCATCGCCGACGCGATCTATAAGCGCATTACCGGCGAAGACGGTTATTTCGATACCCGCATCGTCTATGTCTCGGAAACCGGCCCCGGCACCGCGCGCGTCAAGCGCCTCGCGATCATGGATCAGGACGGCGAGAACCACCGCTTCCTGACCGACGGCCGCGCTCTGGTGCTGACCCCGCGCTTCTCGCCGACCGCGCAGGAAATCACCTATATGGCGTTCTATAACAACAAGCCGCGCGTCTATCTGTTCAATATCGATACCGGGCGGCAGGAAATGCTCGGAGATTTCCCGAACATGACCTTCGCCCCGCGCTTCGCGCCGGATGGCAACCGCGTCATCTTCTCGCTCGCGAACGAGGGCAATTCCGACATCTATGTCATGGATCTGCGCACGCGCCGTTCTTCGCGCCTGACCAACAGCGCCTCGATCAACACCGCGCCGTCCTTCGCGCCGGACGGCAAGCGCGTGGTGTTTGAATCGGATCGCGGCGGTTCGCAGCAGATCTATACGATGGATGCCGACGGCGGCAACGTCCAGCGCATCAGCTTCGGTGCCGGCAATTACGGCACGCCGGTCTGGTCGCCGCGCGGCGACTGGATCGCCTTCACCAAGCAGCATCAGGGCCAGTTCTATATCGGCGTCATCCGCCCGGATGGCAGCGGCGAGCGCCTGCTGACCCAGGCCTATCACGTCGAAGGCCCGACCTGGGCCCCGAACGGCCGCGTGCTGATGTATTTCAAGGAAACTTCGAGCAGCACCGGGCGGCAATCGCATATGTATTCGATTGATCTCACGGGCTATAACGAGCGCCAGATCCCGGCACCGCTCGATGCCTCAGACCCCGCCTGGTCGCCGCTGATTCCTTAATACAAGCCCTCAACGGCGGGCGGCGTAGCCGCCGCCAGCCGTTGAGAAAAAAAATAAAAATCAAACTTCTTTAAACTCCAAAGCCACCCCATTCATGCAATAGCGCAGCCCTGTCGGTTGCGGCCCGTCCTCGAAGACATGGCCGAGATGGCCGCCGCAGCGCGCGCAATGCACTTCCGTGCGCGGCATCAGCAGATCATAATCCGTGCTGGTGCCCACCGCATTGGGCAGATGGTCCCAGAAGCTCGGCCAGCCCGTGCCGCTATGATATTTGGTCTTGGCGTCATAAAGCGGCTGGGCGCAGGCGGCGCAGTGGTAAATCCCGGCGCGCTTCTCGTCATTGAGCGGCGAAGCGCCCGGCGGCTCGGTGCCATGCGCGCGCAGCACGTTATATTGCGCGGCGGTCAGCAGCTGGCGCCATTCGGCGTCGGTCTTCGTCACGGCATAAACGGCATCCTCGGCCATAACCCGATGTCCTTTCAGCAAAAAGCAGCCGGTCAACCCGGCGAGTCCACATAAAACGGCGCGGCGGTTCAGTTCTGCCATTTGAGCCTCCTGTCATTCCTGTCAGAAGTCCATTCGCTTCGGCGCGGCAACAGGTTACACTGGTCAGCGCCGCCCACTGTTCCATATTATGAACAACCTGTTGTCCGGAGCAAGCCATGTCCCAGCCCATCATTGCCCAGCCGAGCCGCCGTTCTTTCCTGCAAATGCTTGGCCTCGCTGCGGCCGCGCCGCTGGTGCCCGGCTTGCCGCGCGCCGCGCTGGCGTCGCCCGCACTATCGCTCGCCGTCGTCAAACGCACGCTGGATATCAACGGCAAACCGGCACGTGTCTTCGGCATCGTGCAGCCCAACGGGACGAGCGGCCTGGTGCTGCCTGCCGGGCAACGCTTCGCGCTCGATCTGCAGAACCAGACCGACGAGCCGACGATTGTCCATTGGCACGGCCAAACCCCGCCTTATGAACAGGACGGCGTGATGGATGCCAGGCGGCCGCTGCTCGCCGCCGGTGCAACCCGGTCTTATGATTATGCGCCGCGCCCCGGTACGCACTGGATGCATTCGCATCACGGCCTGCAGGAGCAGTTGCTGCTCGCCGCGCCGCTGATCGTGCATGGCAAGGCCGATGAAGCTGCCGACCGGCAGGAGGTCGTCGTTCTGCTGCATGACTTCACTTTCCGCGATCCGGCGGAAGTCTTGCAGACGCTGCAGCAGGCGCAAGGTGGCCATGCCGCGCATGACATGGCGATGGACGATGGGGATGTCATGGCGATGACGCCCGCCGAACGCACCGAACATCAGCAGATGCTGCGTGACATGATGGCGGACGGCGGCATGGATGTGAACGATGTCGATTACGACGCCTATCTCGCCAATGACCGCACGCTGCGCGACCCGCAGATCGTGCCGGTTGAGCCCGGCGGCAGAATCCTGCTGCGTGTCATCAACGGCGCAACCAGCACCGGCTTTCAGCTCACGCTCGGCGCGTTGACCGGCACGCTGGTGGCGGTGGACGGCGAACCTGTCATGCCGGTCAAGGGCGACCGCTTCGGTCTGACGATGGGCCAGCGCCTTGATATCATGCTGACGCTACCGCGCGATAAAAAGGCGTGGCCTGTTCTGGCCCGGCGCGAAGGCGCGCGTGAACAGACCGGCATCATCCTGGCGCCGCCCGGCGCACCGATCGCCAAACTGCCGGAACAGGCCGCCAAGTCCGCGCCACTGCTCGATCTCGCCCTGGAGCGTAAGCTTTGCGCCGTCACCGCGCTGGCCGATAAACCGGTCGCGGTCACGCATCAGCTCGTCCTGACCGGCAGCATGGCGGGCTATCACTGGTCGATCAACGGCAAGCCGCATGGCGACCAGCAGCCCTTCGCGGTACAAGCCGGGCAGCGCGTGGCGCTCGAATTTCAGAATCTGACGATGATGGCGCACCCGATGCATCTGCATGGCCACCCGTTCCAGGTCACGAGCATCGACGGCCATGCGCTCGCCGGCGCGGTGCGCGATACCGTGCTGGTGCCGGTCGGGTCAACGGTGCGCGTGGTCTTCGACGCCGACAATCCCGGCCGCTGGCCGCTGCATTGCCATAACCTGTTGCATATGGCGCGCGGCATGATGACGGAGATCGAGTATACCTAATCCGCGCGCGGCCGGGCGCGGTATTGCGCATAACCTTTGGCGCGAAGATCGCAGGCCGGGCAGCCGCCGCAGCCATAGCCCCAGTCATGCAGTGCGCCGCGGTCGCCGAGATAGCAGCTATGCGTTGCGCTACGGATAAGCTCCGTGAGCGCCGTGCCGCCCAGCTCTTGCGCGAGCCGCCAGGTCGCCGCCTTATCGATCCACATCAGCGGTGTTTCGATGACGCAGTCATAAGCCATGCCGAGTGTGAGCGCCTGTTGCAGCGCCTTGAGCGTCGCGTCGCGGCAATCAGGATAGCCGGAATAATCCGTCTCGCACATGCCGCCCACCAGCGCGTGAATGCCGCGCCGGTAAGCGATCGCCGCCGCATAAGTGAAGAACAGCAGGTTGCGCCCCGGCACGAAAGTGTTGGGCAGGTTGTTCGCGGCAAAGCTGATCGCCGTTTCCCGCGTCAGCGCCGTTTCGCTGATCGCGCCGAGATTGCGCAGATCGACCATATGGTCGTCGCCAAGCCGCGCAGCCCATTCCGGTTTGAGCGTGCGTAGCCCATCGCGTATACCCGCGCGGCAAGCGAGCTCGACACGATGCCGTTGCCCGTAATCGAAGCCCACCGTCTCGACCTGATCATAACGTTCGAGCGCCCAGGCCAGACACGTGGTGGAATCCTGCCCGCCCGAGAACAGCACGAGCGCCGCGTTATTGGGCTCGTCCATCAGCGCGTCGTGCGGCTGGCTTTTTCGGCGAGCCCGCTCTGCGCCATGCGTTTCTCAAGAATCTTTGCGACCTGCTCGGGCGTAATGCCGCTCGCCGCCCACAGCACGAGCAGATGATAGAGCACGTCCGCCGATTCCTGCTTGAGCTGCGCCTTGTCGCCCTTGACCGCCTCGATGATCGCCTCTGTCGTTTCCTCGCCGAGCTTCTTGGCGATGCGCGGCACGCCCTGCTTGAACAGCAGCGCGGTATAGGATTGTTCCGGATTGGCGCGGCGCTTGCTCTTGATCGTCGTGAACAGCCGGTCGAAAACATGGTCGCTCATGCTCTTCTCCTAAAGACGGATGGGCAGTCCTTGCGCCGCGAGATGCTGCTTGGCTTGCGCAATGGTATAGGTGCCGAAATGGAAGATGCTGGCCGCGAGCACGGCATCGGCCCCGGCGCGGATCCCGTCCGCGAGATGGTCGAGCGTTCCGGCCCCGCCCGAGGCCACGACCGGCACGCTGACGCGGCTGGTAATGCGCTGCAGCAGCGCGAGATCATAACCGTCTTTGGTGCCGTCGTGGTCCATCGAGGTGAGCAAAATTTCTCCGGCGCCGAGCGCCGTCGCTTCCTCGGCCCAGGCGATGGCGTCGCGCCCCGTATCCTCGCGTCCGCCTTTCACAAAGACATGCCAGCTTTCCGGACCAACCTGCTTGGCGTCGATGGCGACGGTGACGCATTGATTGCCGAACTTGCGCGCCGCCTCGTTGATCAGCGCGGGCCGCGCCACGGCGGCTGAGTTGACCGCGACCTTGTCGGCGCCTGCCAGCAGCATGCGGCGAAAATCCTCGACCGAGCGCACGCCGCCGCCGACCGTGAGCGGCATGAACACTGCCTCCGCCGTCGCCGCGACCACGTCATAAATCGAGCTGCGATTTTCGTGGCTTGCTGTGATGTCGAGAAAGGTAAGCTCATCGGCCCCCGCCTTGTCGTAGAGCTTGGCCTGCTCGACCGGGTCGCCCGCATCGCGCAGCCCGACGAAATTGACGCCCTTGACCACGCGGCCGTCTTTCACATCAAGGCAGGGGATGATGCGGTGCTTGAGCATCAGGCGGTCGCCATGGGCTCGGCGAGCAGCTTGAGCGCTTTTTCGACATCGATGCGTCCGTCATAGAGCGCCCGCCCGACGATGACGCCCGCGATGCCCGCGCTTTCCTGCGCTTTAAGCGCTTCGAGATCGCCGAGATTGGCGACGCCGCCCGAGGCGATGAGCGGCGTGGTCAGCGCATAAGCGAGATCGACCGTGGTTTCGAGATTGACGCCGCCGAGCGCGCCGTCGCGGTTGATGTCAGTATAGATAATCGCCGCCGCCCCGGCATCTTCGAACTTGAGCGCGAGGTCGAGCGCCTTGACGCTGCTCGCCTCCATCCAGCCCGCCACCGCGACATAACCGTCGCGCGCGTCGATGCCGACCGCGATCTTGCCTGGAAACGCCTTGCAGGCTTCGCGCACCAGCGCCGGATTCTTGAGCGCGATGGTGCCGAGCACGACGCGGCTGACGCCTTTTTTGAGCCAGGCCTCGATCGCGGCGATGTCGCGAATCCCACCGCCGAGTTGGATCGGCAGCTTGGTCGCCTGCAATATGCTCTCGACCACCGCGCCGTTGACCGGATGACCCTCGACCGCGCCGTTGAGGTCGACCAGATGCAGCCATTCAAAGCCTTGCCCCGCGAAGCGCAAGGCCTGCGCCGCCGGGTCGTCACCGAACACCGTCGCCTGTTCCATCTCGCCGCGCAGCAGCCGCACGACCGCGCCGTCCTTAATATCGATTGCCGGATATAAAATCATCAAAACCTCGATGCCAATGCTGGCCTTGTCGTGTCAGATGCAGCCACCAGCGTCAAGCCGGGATTTTACCCGCAAGCCAGCGCCCGATAGGCTTTTCGCCATAACGGTAAAGACCATGCGCGAGCAGTAAAGCCACGGCCATGCCAAGTGTTAACAACGGCAGGCTCGGCGGCGCCAAGGCCGAGAGCAGCGACAAAAGCGGGAAATGGACGCAATAAAGCGGGTAGGACAGGCCGCCCCAATAGGCCGCCCAGCGCTGGCCGCGCGGCCCGAGTTTGCAGCGCGATCCGAGCGCCACGAGCGGCGGCACGAAACAGACGCTCGCGATAAACCAGTAATAAGTATGGAGCCGGAAAGCGGGAACGGCGAGCAGCAGGAGCAGGATGGTAAGCACCAGCCCGGCAGGCAGCGCGGGCAAGCGCGCAAGCCATGTGCGATACTGGTAAAGCACGGCGCCCGCGAAGAACGCGAAGCCGACGCGCGGCAGGCCCCCGATCATATTGCCGGCCCCCCAGCCTGCCGCCTCGCCGAACAGCTTGGTCGTGACGAAGAAAGCGGGTGCCATGATGAGCAGGACGACCAGCGGCTTGAGTCGCCGCGCCCGCAGGCTGAAAAAGAACAGGATATTGGCGGCGAATTCGAAGAACAGCGACCAGCCCGGATCATTGACCGGAAACAGCGCCTGCGGAATGGTGTCGTGATAGAGTGTGATGCTGTGCGTGCCGGGGAAGGGCAGGTAAACCAGGTTGAGCGCCATGCTCGCTACGATACCGGCGGCGCTCATGTCGGTCTGTCCGCTCAGATATTTCGCCGTGAGCGCGACGGCCCCGAGCGCGAACCCGGCAAGATAGGCGGGGTAGAGCCGGATGAGCCGCACACGCAGGAAGGCGCGCAACCCCATACCCTGCTGCAGCTTTTGTTGATAAGCGTGCGCGATGACGTAGCCGCTCAGGCAGAAGAACAGATCGACCGCGAGCGGCGCGGAATCGAACAAATGCAGCGCGCCGCCATGCATGGTGAAATGATAGATCAGCACCGCGACCGCGGCGAGCCCGCGCATCGCATCGAGCGTGTCATAGCGCATGGCCGTCGTCTGCGTCATGCTGTCTGTCGCAGCTTGCGCGCGTTGCGGTAATTCTGCAGCGGTTTCTCAATCCCGAGATAAACGAAATGCGCGGCAATAAGACAGAACACAATGCCGGCGAACACCACCGGTGTGCGATAGGCCGTGTCCGCGAACCAGCTGGTGATGATCGAAAAGACCGGCACATGGATGCAATAGATCGGATAGGACAGCGCGCCGAGATAATGCGCCGCACGCTGCAATTTGGCGTTCTGCCAGGTGCCGTCCGTGCGGCAGGCGAGCGCGATCAGCAGTGGCGCGACCGCGACGGCGCACAGGAACCAGTAATAGGTATGGAGCCGGAAGCCGGGCACCGCGAACATGCCGAGCACCGCGATGATGACCAGCGCGGGCGGCAGCTTGGGCAGCCGCTGCAGCACATTGCGGTACTGATAGATCAGCACCCCGGCGAGCACGGCGAAAATGACGCGCGGAAAACCGCCGAGGAAGGATGTGGCGCTCCATCCCGCCGACTCGCCGTAAATCTTGGTCACGACGGCAAAGCCGAGCAGCGCCAGCCCGCAGAGCAACGGCGCAACCCAGCGCCCGGCGCGCGCGGCATAGAAATAAACAAAGTTGCCGACGAAGCCGAAGAACAGCGACCAGGCCGGGCCGTTAAGCGGGAACACCACGCCCTGCACCTTGTCGTCGAAGAACTGCACCGTGTAATTGGCGAAGAACGGGATATAGAGGAAATTCTGCACGGCGGCCTGCGCGATGGCGGGCAGTGTATAATCGGTGAGGCCGTAATAATATTTGAGCAGTAGCGCCGCGAGCCCGATGCTCATGCCGACCGCAAAGCCGGGGTAAAGCCGCTCGACGCGCTTGGCGAAAAAGCCGCGCAGTGTCATGCCGTCCTTGATGCGCTGTTGGTACGAGCTGGCGATGACGAAGCCGCCGAGGCAGAAGAAGAAATCGACCGCGATCTGCGCCGAGCCGAACAACACCCATTCGCCCGTGCGCATGGTGAAATGGTGCGCCATGACCGCGAAGGCCGCGAGTCCGCGCAGCGCGTCGAGCGTCGCATGGCGTTGCAGATTGGGGGCGGCGGCTTGCATCAGGCGGCGCTCCGTTCCGGTTGCCAGTCGAGGAAGTTGCGGTAGAGCTGCAGCCCGGTGGCCTGGCTCTTCTCCGGATGGAACTGCGTGCCGCAGATATTGCCGTGCCCCACCGCGGCGGCGAAATCCTGGCCATAAACGCATTGCGCTAGCACATGCGCGGGCGTATCGGCGAGGAAGTGATAGGAATGGACGAAATAGAAATGCGCGTCGTTGGCGATATTGCGGAACAGCGGATGCGTCGTCGTGAACCGCACATTGTTCCAGCCCATATGCGGGATCTTGCCGCCGGCCGGACGCGGCAAGGCGCGCACGCTGCCCGGCACCCAGCCGAGCCCCGGGCTCGTCTCATGCTCATAGCCGAACGCGGCGAGCAGCTGCATGCCGACGCAGACGCCGAGGAACGGCGTGCCCTGTTTCAGCACGCGTTGTTGCAAGGCAGGCACCATGCCGGGCACGGCGTTGAGCCCGCGCCAGCAATCGGCAAAGGCGCCGACGCCGGGCAGCACGATGCGGTCGGCGTGCGCCACGAGCGTGGGATCGTTGGTCACGCGCACGGTCTCATCGGCCTGCGCCACGGCGGCGAGCGCCTTGGCGACCGAATGCAGATTGCCGGAACCGTAATCGATGACCGCGATGGTTTTCATGAATATCAGAAATCCTCTTTCGTAGAGGCGATTTCGGACAATTCCACCACAATCCCA